>JAESRY010000014.1 GCA_016764415.1 Cycloclasticus sp.
TGTCTCATGTGCTTTTAAATATCGATGAAGGCGTTGGTGTTGACTGGGAGATAGCTCGGGAAGTTGCTGTAGTAATCCACTAAAATCATGTTCTTTCATGGCGATAACCTCGTCTGTGATGACTCTCACTTACTTAGAGCCATTAACTCGCAACAGGTTCCTCTGACATAGCCAAAAAAAAGGCTAACAACAACGTTGATAGCTTTTTTTAAATACAGCGTTATTCTTTATTCGGCAACGCAGCCTGTTTGAAATCCAGCGCCGTTAATACCATTAGCACAAGGTTCTGAAGCACTAGTGCTTACTTCTTCAGTCGAATCAGTCCCTGAACTTTCTACCGCAACGGCTTCAGGTGTTTCTTCAGCAGCGGCAGTATAAGTAGGTGCTACTTGGCCTCTTTGAGATGCGCCAACCCAAGGTTCAATATCTGGTAAAATCACTGTTTCTACAGGTAGCGTAACTTTTAAGTAATGATTCAATGTGCCGCCACTAGCAAGAATTCTGTATTGAGAAAATAATTCGTCATATTTAGCATTAGCGTAAGCACTTTTTGCGACAAACATTTCATTGGCTGAATCAAGCAAATCTAATAATGAACGACGGCCGATATTAAACTGCTTTTGATAAGCCTCGTTACTCTTAACACTTGAGTTTCTATGGTTTTCAAAAAATGCCATTTGGCTTTTCACAGTTTGATGAGCAATCCAGGATAAGCGCATACTATTAACTGCTTGTCTGTACGTGTTATCTCTTATGCTTTTAGCTTGATTAATAAGTTGAGCGGTTTCTTTGCGACGGGCTACATCTTTGCCACCGTTATATAAGTTATAACGTAAGCGAACCATTGCGGAAGCGTCTTCGTTCACTTCTTCTATGCCATCAATGTCTTTATTGTGTGTAGCGCTTAGTTCTAGATCAACACGTGGTAGGAAAGCAGTTTTAGCCGTTGCATGTTGAGCGATAGCTGATTTGATGTCTGCATTAGCCGACTTAAGAATAGGGTGATTGGCAATAGCGCCATCAACCGCTTGATCAAATGTAGCAGGCAATGCATCATCTGGCGCAGCAACAGCTTCTAAGGCATCAGGGAGTCTACCAACAACACGTAAATAAGCGGTTTGAGCATCTTTAAGATTGCCAATTTCAGATAAGGTGTTTTTTTGCGCTAACGATAATCGGCCTGTTGATTGATCAACGTCTGCTCTACGACCAACACCGCGATTACTTCGAGACTTAATTTGATCGTTAGTGCTTTTGTGAATTTTTAAGTTTTCTTCTGCAAGAGCTAAAAGCTCTTCACGACGTAAAACATTAATATAAGCCTCAACAGCATTTAAGGCTGTAATCTCAGCTTGACCAAAAACGGTATAAGCACGTGAATTGGTTCTAGCGGTTTGACGGTTAACTTCACTTGCAGTAGCAAAACCATCGTAGATCATTTGTCTAATTTGAATGGATGCTTCATCTCTGCCCAATGATTTTGAATCAGATAAATCATTTTTAGTTGATGAATTAAAAGAACGCTCCCAACCAGCGCCAACAGCAATGTCTACAGTTGGGAAATAACCAGCTTTAACTTGGCTAATTTCTTGTTCAACAGCTAAACGCTCTGATTTAGCAGATTGTATTTCTGGGTTTTCGTTAACGGTGTATTGGATTGCATCCTGCAATGTCTCAGCTGTTGCAGCACCTATACTTAGAGCTAGAATACCACTGGCGGCTATTTTAAGTTTTAGACTCATAGTTCTTCCTTCTCGCTTATTGCGTTATTTTTTATGTTAAGAAAATTAGCCAATTAGCCAATTAGCCTGAATAGCTACAAATTTAACTTAAGGACATGGAGAGGTCAACTATATTCTTTTATGTATATAGCTAGATGTAGTCTGTCAGAGACGTTTAGTTTTTTGAAAACAGATGTTAAGTGGGCTTTAACGGTTCTTTCAGAAATATCTAGAGACGCGGCGATGATTTTGTTACTTTTACCGTCACGGATCATATTCGCTACGTCATTTTCTCTTGAAGATAGTGAGGCTAGTAGTGCTATCGACTCAATTGATTTCGAGCTATCAACAGAATTGATAGACCCCGGCTTCATCTTTATTAGCGTTCCGATGACTAGAGGGACTAAGTGACGTTGAATCCAAATATCGCCTTTCAAAACGCTAGTGACAGCCTGCAATAAAAGCTTCGGTGGTTCGGATTCGCCACAGTAACCGGCAGCACCATGAACTAGCGCATTAATTTGCTTATTTTCAGGCCAGTCTTTTCCTGCAATAAGGAATTGAGCTGAGCTACTTGAAAATATAGATCTTAAATCAGCCTCTTTATCAACCTTGAGGGAGTCAATAACAACAACTGAAACATCTTGTAAGTCACGTACAGAAAAGGCTGTGAAAATATCAAAATGGCTAACAAGTGCGTGAGACCAGGACTTTACTAGCTCAGAGTTGTCAGAAAAGATGGCAATGCGATGCATTAATTTATCTCTTTGTGAAGAAAGGTAATGTTAATAGCATTTGGCTAATGGAGGTATTGTTCAGTAATAATGACATGTTAGCGTTCCCTAAGAGCTGTTTCTCTTGCTTTTAAAATGGGTTTAAGTAGGTAATCTAACACAGTTTTTTTGCCAGTTAAAATATCAACAGTGGCGGTCATACCGGCAATAACATTTAATTTAGCACCATTTTTTTCTAGATAGTTCTTTTTTGTACGAAGACGAATGATGAAATAATTTTCGCCATCCTCCTCGTTAGTGATGCTATCCGCACTAATGTGTTCCAGCTCTGCTTCTAGCCCACCATAAATTGAAAAGTCGTAGGCGCTCAGTTTTACCATCGCTTTTTGGCCAGGGTAAAGAAAGGCAATATCTGCAGGTCTAATTTGCGCCTCAATTAAGAGTTTGTCCTCTAACGGCACCACTTCAACTAAATCCATGCCAGGTTGAACAACGCCGCCAATAGTGGTCACCTTAAGTCGCTTAATAATACCTTTAACAGGAGACCGTACAAGGGTTCGGGTGACCCTGTCTTTAAGCGCTAGTGTTGATTCAGTAATTCTGTCTAGCTCTGCTTTGGTTTGGTTTAACTCTTCAAGGGCTTTAGTTTGGAATCGTATTTTAGTTTCGTTGAGCTTGTTTTTTGACTCTGTTAATTGGCCTTTTAAATCGTTGGTTTCTCGCTTAATGCGTAGTAACTCAACTCTAGACATCGCTCCTTCGTCCACAAGCGGCGCTGACATGTCCATTTCTTCTTTTAACAGTAGGTAGCTTCTATAACGTTGCTGAACTTGTGCAGACAAGATTTTGAGGTTGGCATTAAGCTCATTACGGCGAGAATCAAAGAGTTGTTTTGCGTTTTTTGCAATCTCTGGTGCTACTTTCAAAACGTCGGGAGGAAGAATGAGAGGTTTGTTTTCAACTTCAGCCGACAAACGAGCTGTAGCGGCTAATAATTCATAGTATTTAAGTTTGCTTTCATTTAAAGATGAAGTGAAACGCACAGGGTCAAGCTGTAATAGGGGTTGGTTTTTCTGAACGATATCCCCTTCCTTAACTAGAATCTCAGATAAAATGCCGCCTTCTAAATTTTGAATAACTTGAATGTGGCCAGACGGGACTGTTTTCCCCGTGCCGCGCGTTACTTCATCAAGCTCTGCAAAATTAGCCCAGACAATCGCGCAAATAACAAAACCAAACGAAACCCATAAAATAATATGGCTTTGAATTGATGCGCCGTACAAACTAGCGGCATTCACATCCGTTATGTAGGCTTGGTCTTCAGCATGTTGGTTGATCTTCTTTTTAGCGTCTGAAAGTTTATTTAACATAATTAGTTTGAAACCTTGATTTGTCCTTTCTTCAATGCTTCAAGCACTTTGTCTTTGGGGCCATCGGCCATAATTTTTGAACCATCCATTACGATCAATCGATCAACGAGTGTTAATAAAGACGCTCTGTGAGTGACTAAAATTAACGTTTTCTTATCCAGCTGTTCAGCTAATTTTTCTTTAAATCTTGCCTCAGTGCTGTTGTCCATTGAATTGCTCGGTTCATCCATAATGTAAATAGGTGGGTTAAGCAGTAAGGATCGAGCTACTGCAACGCTTTGGCGTTGCCCGCCAGAAAGGGAGTGCCCGTGTTCGCCAACAGGCATATCAAACCCTTCGGGGTGGCGGTTAACAAACCGGGTAACGCCCGCGACTTCTGCAGCGTGTAAAACGGAAGCATCATCTGCGTAACGTGAGCCGAGCGTAATATTGTCTTTAACGCTGCCAAACATCAACGAAATGTCTTGTGGCACATAGCCAATTTGTCGGCGAAGATCAGATGGGTCAACTTGCCTAATGTCCGTTCCATCAATCAAAATGGAGCCTTCTTGTGGCTCGTACATGCCCAACATAAGCTTTTCTATGGTGCTTTTGCCTGAGCCAATGCGACCAATAAATGCAAGGCGTTCACCGGCTTTAATTTTAAAAGAAACATTATCCAGCGCCTTAATGGGCTGTTCAGGATAGCTAAAAGTAATGTTTTTGAACTCAATGTCACCTTTGAATGTTGGGCGGTGTAAGTATTTTTTACCGGGTTCGCGTTCAACCGGTAACGACATCATATTAGTTAACGTATCTAATGAAGCACGAGCTTGGTGATAGCGAGTTAATAATGAAGCGACTTGCCCAATGGGCGCCAAAGCGCGACCCGTTAAAATAGTACAAGCAATCAGCGCACCAACGGTCATGTCGCCTTCGGAGATTTTGTACACACCAAAGATAACCACGGCAACGGATGCCATTTGCGTTAAAAAGGCGGTGAGGTTGACAGCGATAGAAGAGTAAAAACGTGATTTAAGGCCTAAGCGAGATATTTGCCCAATATTTTGTTCCCACTTGCTTTGCATCTGGCCTTCTGCGCCAGCGGTTTTAATAGAATCTAAATTATTCAGTGACTCAATCAGCGTCGCATTCTTTTGTGCAGAATATTTAAATAATTCGTTAATGGTGTTTTTAAGCGGCTTTTGAACAGCAATGCCGGCCAAAATAGCTAGCGGCAAAACAGCTAAAGGGATAAGCGCCAAGTTCCCGCCCAACATATAAATAACGGTGAGGAAAATAAACAGGAACGGTAGGTCGATAAGAGTGGTTAACGTGGCAGAGGTTAAAAAATCTCGAAAAGATTCAAACTCACTCAAGTTGCTGGCAAACGCACCAACGGATTTTGGGCGGTTTTCCATCTTAATGCCCATTACTTTTTCAAAAATAGTGGCGGAAAGAATAATGTCCGACCGCTTGCCAGCCACATCAATAAAATAGCCACGAAGCCCTTTCATTACAAAGTCAAAGATGAAAACAATTGTAACGCCAATCGCTAATACCCATAAGGTTTCAAGCGCATGGTTTGGTACCACTCGATCGTATACGTTCATTATAAATAGTGGTGAAGCGAGGGCGAATAAGTTAATTAATAGTGATGCCGCTAAAGCTTCGCTGTATATAGGCCAAGACTTGTAAATAACATCCCAAAACCAATGCTTCGCTTTAGGAATAATAGAGTCTGACGTTCGGTCGTCAAAGGTGTGGTTAAGTTGAATGAAAAAGGCAGCGCCGCTGTATATCTCTGCTAGCTCGCTCAAGTGAACTGTTTTTTCACCACTATCTGTTTCAGGCAGAATTACCGTACAAGTGTCTTCTTGCATGGAGATTAAAACGCACGTTTTGTTATCTTCAAGCAACAAAATAGCAGGTAACACTAAATTAGAAATCTCAGCCAATGGGCGACGTACCAGCCCGGTAGCAAACCCTGCACGTTGCGCAGCTCTTACAAAAAGCGCCCCAGTGAGTTTGTTGTCAACCAAAGGCAAGCCTGCTGTTAAAGAATCGGCCGAGTGAGGCGTATTCAATAACTTACAAACCGATAATAACGCCAGCAATAACGGGTCGTCTTGGCCCGTCATCGTGGACATGTTCTCATTGGGTTTGCCTAGAGCTGCTGCCGTCATTTTTTATCCGTTAAGTGAGAAACAAAGCACAAACATTCTTGTCGTGTGCAGTAAGTTTGATTATTGTTTTATATTTAGTGATACTAGAACAAATTTAGGAAAATGCAAATGGAGTCACGATATGCCTTACGTAAAACGCGATCAGGAAGGTAAAGTTGTTCAGCTATTGGATGCGCCGTCTAGTGGTTCGAATGAATGGTTAGAGCTTAATACTCCTGATGTTGAGGTGTTTTTACAGTACTCAGCCAACGAAGTTGAATTAAAACAATCGCTTGTCAGCTCAGATGGCGATATGGTTCGTGTGGTAGAGGATTTGGTCGATATGCTAATGGAAAAACAAGTCTTCGTGTTTACTGAATTGCCGGAGGCCGTACAAACGAAGCTGAATGCACGAAAAAGATTGAGGCGAGATGTCAACGAAATCAGTAATCTAATTGGCGAAGACGATAATGTTTTGTAAATTTAAAGAATATTAAAAAATTAGTACTTTCGTACACTAGTTTTTTTTTTAAAGTGTACTAAGCTATGGATAATAACTAAATAAAAGCAACTGAAGTAGTAATGATAGACGTTCTGATAATTGACGAAGCAGATGAAATAAGACTTGAGTTGTCAAAAACTGAAGCTAATGTCCAATGCTTAAATAATGAGGTGCAGGCATTGAGCGTAATTGAGAAGCTTTCATCGGCTATTGTATTGTTGCACGGTAATACGATGCAAGGTCAAACAGTGGACTATATACAATTATTATTAAAAACCAATTCGAATATCAGAGTGGTAGTAATAGCAGAAGAAGAAACTGATGAAAATCAATTGAGTTACTTGTTAGCAGGCGCGCAAGGTTACCAACAATTAAGTCGACTAACAGAGTATTCCGATAGACTGATAGCGGCAATAGAGTTAGGCGAAGCATGGATAACRCGRCGCATGACGGCCACATTACTAGACGCGTTACGTAAGCGTTAAGGAGCGATGTAAATGGTGAGTGAAATAAACGGTGRTGAGCAAAAARYACTAAGCCTRCARGAYTTGTTRGTAGATGAARGCAAYGATGCGTTCAGTGAGTATGTTTCTATCTCAATTGAGCCATTGACTGAAGGCACAAAAGTAAGTGTTACCACTGTAGAAGAGCAACCAGCAATCTACACTGCGACGCTTACGGGCGTCACATTAACTGATCTTCACTGTCTAGTTGATGTGCCGATAGATTCATAAAAGCTTTAAAAATTAGTACCTTAGTACAATAGAAACTCCAGTTGTTATCAATAACACTTAACGAGAGAATCAAGATATAAAGGAGAATACCATGGCTAATGTAGGCACAGTACAATCAGTAACAGGCGTTGTAAGAGCAATCTCAGAAGACGGATCTGAGCGCATATTAAGAGCAGGCGATAGCGTTGCAGAAAATGAAAAGATAATTACAGGTGATGGGGTAGTTGTTATAGCCTTTACCGATGGTACTGTTTTAGACTTGGGTGGCAACTCAAGCATTGTGCTAAATGATGATGTGCTAAGTCCAGAAGGCGAGCAAACAGCGCAAAGCGAAAAGTCGGCAAATGAGGAAGTTGCCGCATTGCAAGACGCCTTAATAAATAACCCGAATTTTGACCCAACAACCGAGTTGCCTGCAGCAGCAGCAGGCACGCCCGCAACGGGTGTGGCTGACAATGATGGCCACTCAACGGTTAGTGTTAATTACCTAAATCCAGAAGCGCCTGTAGAAGCGGGTTTTGATACGATTGGCATCAACCAAGAATTTCAACAGCCAGAAGAAGATTTACCTCCAGTTATTGATGATGATTCGCCTCCGGTTATAGAGGAAAATGGAAGACCGTCTGCGGGTGCAACGTTAGAGTCTGTTGATGAAGATGATCTGGGTGGAAAGCAAAATCCAATTTCAGGCGAAATTTCTGATGAGTTTAATGCGGCTACGAATTTATATTTATATCCATCTTATGCTCAAGGTAACCAAGATGATGCACCAGGTGATGATAACCAGGGTGCTTCCGCACCAACAACGGTGGTAGGTACGTTAAATGCTTCATTTGGTAGCGATGGTGCCGGTGATATCGTGTTTAATTCTGCAGGTCAACCAGCCTTAACATCAGGTGGAGAGACCGTGTTTTACTGGGTGTCAGGTGATGGCCATACATTAATTGCCTATACTAGTGAAGGTATGCTCTTTGGGCAAAGTTCTGGTGGTGGAGGGAACTATCCTGCAACTGTTATTTTTGTAGCTGAAATTACAGACCCTCTAACAGGTGCTTATAGTTTTAGTTTGGAAGGTCCACTGGACCACTCAGATGGTTCAACAGAAGACAATTTAATTGTTGATGTGGCTTACACGATTACCGATTCAGATGGGGATACTGCGCAAGGTGCCTTGAGTATTGATATTGATGATGATTCGCCAGTGATAGAGCTTACTAAGTCCAGTGATAATGCATCGGAATTCACGATAGATAATCATGATGAAGTAAGTTCGGCCGGCTACCATAATAGTTATGGGTATTATGTTAAAACATTAGATTCTGGCGGGAATGTTATTTCTAATAATCCGTCAAAAGGGGTTATTGTTGAGAATGATGTACATTTTAGCCACGGTGGCTTTACAGGTCCCGATACAGTCTTAGGCTATAGCCAAGAACAAATTGGGTATTTCATTATTCCAAATGGTGATGGGCGTAATGCTGGGTTGGTAGATGGGCAAGCAGTTACGTTCCAATTCATAGGTGGCCAATGGCAGGCTTTTGCTGATATTGCTGGTGTTGTTACGCCAATTGTTGGCGCTGGTTCGCATGTTTTGTTTGATATTGCGTCTCTTAATAAAGACGGACAAGACCACATGGATGATACCAATCTAATTGGTAATCAAAACTGGGAAGACTTACAGATTCCGAATGGTGATGGTGATTACAATGACGTTAACATTAATGTGAATTGGAGTAAGGTCACAGTAACAGGTGATGCGGTAGAATCAGTTTCATTCGGAGCAGATGGAGGGGGTTCGAGTAGTATCGACTTTACTTTTGACCCGTTTGATATAGCAGCAACGTCAAATGGTGCTGTTATTAGGCTAGAAGCAAAAGATACTGATGGAGATGGCTTGAATGATCAAATTGTTGGTTTGGCAGGCGGTATAGAAATTCTTACGATTGATGGGATATTAGAAGGCGCATACGATGTTAATGTGTTGGGAGCAATCGACGATGGGGTTGCTGATGTGGATCAGTCTATTACAGTTCATGTTGCTGCAACGGATGGAGACGGGGATGTGACGTWGGCTGATTTGAACATCAATATAAACATTGATTTAAATCAAGTGTTGGTAGAGCCAGCTGCTGTTGCCTGAACCTACAATGTAGGTAGCCCTTAGATTGGAAAAGCCTTTTTTTGTTAAGAAAGGCGTTTTTTGTAGCCACGATTTGTAATACTTCAAAAACTGAAGCGAATATTGATGGGTACTTATTTCTTGATTTAAACGGTTGGTAGAGGCTTTGGGCCTAAYGCTCCTTAGTTGTCGCATCATGTGAGTTATTGAAAGTGTGAACTAGCTCTCAAMACRAMSARWNASAWSAMMSRWTKYWWCCTTTGTACAATAGTTTTTTCTGGCAAAARTCCTAGGTTGTCCTTACTAGAAAATAAATAAGGGACAYAGAATGAAAGTAGCAACTCAATATATTTTAGCGGTTTTAGTGGTAGTAAGTAGCCAAGTTTCTGCCGCTACGTTTGATTTTGTTCGCTATGCAGACGGAACTGCTAGCAATCCAGAAAATAATGAACGAGGCTATAGCAACTAACTCCAATTTTCTGTCACAGAAGAAGGAATAACATTAAAAACATATGCGTACAAATGGAATAGCAACCAACATAAATGGAATAATGCATTCGCGTATCTCGATCATGGAAATGCTGGGCTGGGGGTTTGTAAGGAATTAAATGCAAGTAATCAATGTAATCCATCTAGCGATGATAATGTAACGTTTAAAGAAACTATAGTCTTGTCGTTCGACCAATCGATATTGTTAGATTAAGTATCATTTACAAATGGAAGTCACCATAAAGAGTTCGAAGGAAATTTTATGCTTACCACTTTCAGCGAAGGAGCGTGGTCAAGTTGGGCTACATATAATTTAACGTCATTGTTTGTTTCTAGTCTTATAGGAGAAAAATTTGCATTTTATAA
>JAESRY010000015.1 GCA_016764415.1 Cycloclasticus sp.
CAGTGTTTTCTCGTGTGCTACCCACAACAATACGGCCGTCTTTTCTTGGGATAATATAGCGATTACCTTCCATCACCATGCATGAGTTTGGAATATCGATGGGAGGGAAACAAATCATTTGCCCTTTTACCGGTTTTATATCAGCTGAGGGGCAAACGGCCGGTAATAAGTTTGGGCTCCAAGCGCCACTGCAGATGATGTATTCCTTGGCTGTGAGCGTTGTATTGGATAATTGCACAGCTGCAACGGTTTTGTTAGCGGTTAATAGTGATTGAGCCTCTTCGTTGAAGAAGGTGACGTCCTTGTTCGTTAAGTATTGCTTTAATGCAGCGAGCAATTTGTGTGGGCGAATGGTGGCGATAGTTGGGCGCAGCAGTGCGGGCTCGTTAATCAGTTTTAAATGCCCGAATGATTTTTTAAGTTGCTCGGCTTCCAGTATTCGGTGTGGCGCATCATGGTCTTGACACCATTGGGTGGCTTGCTGCATATCATCGTCATGAAGCACCAACATGCCGGATAAAACCCATTCTGGGTCAATGCCTGTTTGTTGATGTAATTCGTTAGATAACTGCTGATAAACTGATTGGCTGAGTGAGCTGATGGCATTGACGGCATCTGAATAATGCCAAGGGCGCATGGGCGATAAGATGCCGCCCGCTGCCCAAGTCGCTTGCTGACCAGGGTTGTTTTTTTCAATAATGGCTACTTTTGCGCCTGCTTTTTGCAGTTCTTTGGCCGTTAATAAGCCAATAATGCCGCCGCCAATAATAACGAAATCAAACATGAAGAGTTGTGTTTAAAAAATACGTAGTATAGCGTAGCCTAACTGAGCAAATATAACCCAATAACAAATTCAAAATATCTTAAGGAGGACTGTGAATGTATAAAAGCTTGTACCCTGCGATAGAGCCATTTTCCCATGAGTGGATAAATACCGAGGATGGGCATGAAGTGTACATTGAGCAAGCGGGCAATCCACAAGGCGTGCCGGTGATTTTTTTACACGGCGGCCCAGGTTCTAGTTGTAAAGATCATCATCGTTGCTTTTTTAACCCGGATAAATACCACGTTATTTTAATGGATCAACGGGGTGCCGGCCGTTCCCGGCCATCGGGGCATTTAAAGCACAATACGACGAAGCATTTAGTGCTAGATATGGAAACGATTCGTGAAAAATTAGGCATTGAAAAGTGGTTGTTATTTGGTGGTTCTTGGGGCGCTACGCTGGCATTGTTGTATGCGGAAAAACATCGGAGCCGTGTGTTAGGACTGGTTCTTCGTGGCACGTTCTTGGCGAGACAAACGGATGCGGATTGGTTTTTTAAAGAAGGTGCAAGCCGCTTATTCCCTGAAGCATGGCTACGCTTTACGCAGCATGTGACAACTAATGAGCGTAAGAATTTGTTGGCCTCATATCATCGACGTTTATTGATTGATGACGCTGAAGTTCAACAGGAAACAACGCGTGAATGGGATGCTTGGGGCGGCGCAGTAGTGTTGGGTGATGAGTTTGATGCTGCAGAGTTAGAAAGCGAGGTGTCTGAAAAGGCGATTGCCCAAGCTCGAATTGAAACGCATTATGCGGTGAACCGTTATTTTATTGAAGAAAATCAGATTATCAATAATGCAGTGCGGCTAACGGATATACCGTGCACGATTATTCATGGTCGCTGTGATTTCATGTGCCCGATTGAATCGTCATTCACCTTATCTGGTGAATTGCCAGATTCAACATTTATAAACCTGCCTAACGCAACGCATTTGGCTCATGGAGATGAAATGATTGATGCGTTGGTGAACGCAACGGATTCGATGTTGCCGTGAAACCCAACAAGGTAAATGACGCGCTAAAACGCTTGAATTTAATTTTACCGCTGAAGGAAAACCAACAGGCATGTAGCTCTGACGTTAATCGTTTACATCAGGACATTCTTTTAAGTTGTATAGCAAAGGGTCGCTTTCTTTCTAAAGAAGAAATGTCTCATTATGTGGGTGATGTTTCTGAAGCGATAGATGTATTGAGCAAACGAGGGTTGGTAACGCTTAATAGTAATGGCGACTTAATTGGCGCTTACCCTTTTAGTAGGAATGAACGAAATTATGCGGTTCAAGTTAACGAGTATAAGTTATATGCAATGTGCGCGTTGGATGCGTTAGCTATTGCTCCTATGTTCAAATTAGCTACTCAAATCACTTCTCGATGCGGTTTGTCGGGAGACGTTATAACGATCAAAATGGACGCTGGAAAGATATTAAATATTGATAAGCTAGGGCATGTTCAATTCGGTATTTCTTGGGATGCAGCTGATTCAGAAACGTGTTGCGCTGATAGTTTATGTAGGGAAATGATATTTATTTGTGGTGATGAAGCAGCTGAGAAATGGCTTGTAGATGCCACCAAAGATAGGCAGTTATTTACCTTGCAAGAAGCGGTTCAATTCGCGGATAAATTCTTCAGCCCACTAATGGCTTAGGTAACGAACGATTAGTACCAGTTTATAGCGCAGTCGTTTTTACAAGAAAGCTAATTAACCCAGCCTTAGAATACTTTTGAATTTTTACTGTTTCTAAAAACTAACGGCTTTTCAGCTGCTGAAGTAGCTGCTTGCTCAATGGCATCGGTTACTACATGGTGCAATGGAGACAGGTCACAGACAGGGTCGGCATTGGTAGCATCGCCGGTGAGTAAAAATGCTTGGCAATGGCAACCACCAAAATCTTTACCTTTCTCTGGGCAACTTCTACACGGTTCTTGCATCCAATCGTCACCACGGAAGTAGTTGAACGCTTTGGATTGATTCCATATTTCGCTGATGGAGTGGTTGCGTACACTTGGGCAATCAAAATTAGGTAACTGGCGTGCTGAATGACAAGGTAACGCTAAACCATCCGGTGCAATCGTTAAGAAGGTAGTTCCCCAACCGTTCATGCAGGCTTTTGGTCTGCCCTCGAAGAAATCAGGCACTATATAATAAATTTTCATTTTGCCTTTTTGCGACGCTTGGTACTCATTAGCTATCGCTTCGGCAGTGGTAAGTTGCTCTTGCGTAGGCATCAGTTGATCACGATTATGATGCGCCCAACCGTAATATTGTGTATTGGCAAGTTCAACAAAGTCCGCGCCAAGTTCAATCGCCATTTCCAGAATATCTTTCATCTGGTGAATATTTTGGCGGTGTAATACCACGCACAGCACCATCGGGTAGCCGTGCTTTTTAATCAGCTTGGCAACGACTTTCTTGTGCTCAAAACTCTCCGTTCCGGCAATAAAATCATTTAATTCTTTTGAGCTGGCTTGTAGGCTAATTTGAATATGATCAAGCCCAGCTTCTTTCAGCTCGATAATTTTCGCCTCATCCATGTTGTAACCGGATGTGATGAGGTTAGTGTAATAACCCAGTTCGTGTGAATAATCGACCAGCTCTACCAAGTCTTTTCTTACGAGCGGTTCACCACCAGAAAAGCCAAGTTGCACAGCGCCCATTTCGCGTGATTGTTTAAGCACGCGTTTCCAATCATCGGTCGACAGTTCTTCTTTGAAATCAGCGTAGTCGAGCGGGTTAGAACAGTACGGGCACTGTAACGGGCACGAGTACGTGAGTTCTGCCAATAACCAACGAGGGGGACTAGGTGCTTTGAGTGATCCAGCCATTTTCAAGTGCCGTATTTAAAAAGTGTGTAATGTCGCTTTCTAACCCGGAGGTTGAAAACTTTTGCTCTAATACTGAAACGATATCAGCCAGTTTGTTTTTTCCGTCGCAAACTTGAAGTATTTCAGCCGAGCTTTGGTTTAATTCAATGAGCCCCTCGGGATACAGTAGCACGAACATATCTTGCGCTTTTTCCCACTGTAGCCGATAAGTTGGCGATAGGTGAATGGCTGTATCTATTTGCAGGCTCATTCTGTCACCGTAAAGTAGGGCGGCATGTCGTGTATGTAAGCCATGTACATAGCATCTGCCATAGTCCAAAGAATATCTAGTTTGAACTTTAGAATACGAATCATTTTTTCTTGTTGCTCACGCGTTTTGTACCAACCCAGTGTAATGCGTAAACCGTGTTCAACATCGCGACGAGCTTCGCTAAGTCGTTTTTGAAAATAGGTGAGCCCCGTTAAATCAATCCACGGGTAATGCTCCGGCCAGTTATCAAGCCGTTGTTGGTGGATTTTTGGTGCGAACAACTCGGTTAATGATGAGCTAGCAGCTTCATGCCAATCGGCTCTGCGTGCGAAATTAACGTAAGCATCTACCGCAAAGCGAACGCCGGGCAATACGTGTTCTTCAGACAGGACTTCTTCGCGTGTTAAGCCAACGGCTTCGCCAAGTTGTAACCACGCTTCTATGCCGCCAATTTCGCCGGGAGCGCCGTCGTGGTCAATAATGCGTTGAACCCACTGAGCTCGCGTGTCCCTGTCTGGGCAGTTTGCCATAATGGCAGCATCTTTTAGCGGGATATTAGCTTGGTAGTAAAAACGATTAGCCACCCAGCCACGGATCTGTTCTTTGCTTAGCGTGCCTTCGTGCATCATCACGTGGTAGGGGTGATTGATGTGGTAAAAACGTTCCATATCGCGGATGCGTTTTTCAAATTCTTCCAGTGACCAAGGCGCTTGTTCTGTCATTTTTATAGCTCGATATTCATGTTGTCAAACGACACTTCAATGCCGTGTTGAGTCAGTATATCGCGTTCTTTTGAATCTTCATTGAGAATTGGATTGGTATTATTAATATGGATCAAGATTTTACGTGGTTTATCCAACGTGTCTAAAAACTCAATCATGCCGCCTTCACCTGATTGCGGTAAATGGCCAATTTTGCGTGCTAGTAAAGGTCGCCCTACCGAAGCCAATTCATCGTCTGTCCAGAAAGTACCGTCTACCAATACACAATCCGCATCGGTCATAGCCTTTTCTACATGCGGTTCAATAACGCCTAAACCCGGAGCATAGAATGTGGTTTTGCCCGTCGAAATTTGGCGAATAACCATACCAATGTTGTCGCCTTCGTGCGGGTCGTTACGGTGCGGTGAATACGGTGGTGCTTTGCTTTTTAACGGCAACGCGGTGAACTCTAAATCATCAATATTAGGAATGCTAAACGAGTCACCATTGATTGGAATAGGGTGATCTTCTACGCCACAAAAGTGTTCGAGAATATTGAAAATAGGAAAGCCCGTAGACAGGTCTTGTTTGACCATTTCTGTGCAATAAACAGTTAATGGGTCACCTTCACGAAGAATCAAAAGTCCTGTTGCATGATCAATTTGAGAGTCAAACATCACAATGGCTTCTATGCCCGTACCACGAACCTTATTTTTCGGGTGAATTTCTGGGAAGCCTTCTAGTTGAGCGCGTACGTCAGGTGAGGCATTAAATAGTGCCCAATGTTCACCGTCGGATGACACAGCAATGGACGATTGATTGCGAGTAGACGCTTTGATTGTTCCTGCGCGAACTGCTTTACAATTTGGGCAACTGCAATTCCATTGAGGAAAACCGCCGCCAGCACCTGAACCTAGAACACGAATTTGCATAATATTAATTTTTTTGTAGCTGAAATAAAAAAAGGGGCTCCTAACGGAACCCCTTTGATATGAAAATCTTTTATCTATCGGTTATAGATGTACATTGTTACTTCAAAACCGAAACGTAAATCGTTGTATGTTGGTGTTTCCCACTTCATGATGTATCTCCTTCGATTGCTTTTTAATAATGAGTAGACAGCTAAAAACTGAACTAATCTTAAGTATATTTAATTTGAGGATGATTGCAAGTCATTTTGCTTATGCATTCGGTGAACAAGTCGGGCAATTTGGGTTGCGCGGTAGCTGCATGCTTTGCCATTCCATGGATAAGCCGTCGAGCAATAATACGCGGCCCTGTAGTGATTCGCCCGCACCTGTAAGCACTTTGATAGTCTCCAAAGCCTGCATGCTGCCGATAATTCCGGTGATGGGTGCAATCACGCCGTTTTCAGAACAACTTTGTGCCACGGCGCCATCACGAGGGTATAAACAGTTATAGCAGGGGCATTTCTCATCACGTGAATCAAACACCGAAATTTGTCCTTCAAAACGAATCGCTGCGCCCGAAACAAGCGGTGTTTTAGTGGCAACACACGCATCATTAATCGCAAAACGTGTTTCAAAATTATCGCAACAGTCCACGACGATGTCAGCCAGTTCAGCTTGCTCAAGTAGCTCGTCACTCTCCAACTTTTTATTAAAGGCGGTGATGCTAATTAACGGGTTGATGGCTTCAAACGATTGTTTGGCGGATTCAACCTTAGGTAAACCAATGTCGTTCGTTACATGCGCGATTTGGCGTTGAAGGTTGGATAGATCAACATCATCAAAATCGCTAATGACCATGTGGCCAATACCCGCGGCCGCAAGGTATAAGCCTACTGGGCTACCGAGTCCGCCCATGCCAATAATTAATACGCGCGCGTCGAGCAATGCTTGTTGGCCTTCAATATCAATAGAAGGCAACATGATTTGGCGGCTATACCTTAAAAGTTGTTGGTCGTTCATAGCGGGATAAAAAAGTTTTGCAAGTGTCTCTTATATTAACTGAGTTTATCAGCCTTTGCTTGACACAAAAGCATTCATATATATGATTAGCACTCTTGCGAGTCGAGTGCTAATTCGCATGACGATTTTTTGGTTATAGGGGTTGAAATAAACAGACAGCTCCCCCATATCCTTTTAGCAGTTTTATGTTAATCACTAGGAGATTTATCAAATGAATTTACGTCCATTAAATGATCGCGTCATTATTAAACGCGTAGAAGAAGAAGCAATCAGTGCTGGTGGCATCGTGCTTCCAGATTCAGCAAAAGAAAAACCAAGCCGTGGTGAAGTTATTGCCGTTGGCAATGGTGCAACAAACAGCAAAGGCGAATTACAAGCCATGTCTGTAAAAGTTGGCGATAACGTTTTATTCGGCAAGTACTCAGGTACAGAAGTTGAAGTAGATGGCGACGAATTACTCGTAATGCGTGAAGACGACATCATCGCTGTTGTTGAATAATTAAATTTAAGACTATAAATAAGGAATACGAACATGGCAAAGCAAGTTAAATTTGGAGATGACGCACGTAGCTTAATGGTTGAAGGCGTTAACATTCTAGCAAAAGCAGTTAAAGTAACTTTAGGCCCTAAAGGCCGTAACGTTGTTTTAGACAAAGGTTTCGGCGGCCCAACAATCACTAAAGATGGTGTATCTGTTGCGAAAGAAATCGACTTAAAAGACAAATTCCAAAACATGGGCGCGCAAATGGTTAAAGAGGTTGCCTCTAAAACATCAGATGTTGCCGGTGACGGAACAACAACAGCGACTGTATTGGCACAAGCAATTTTAGTTGAAGGCATGAAGTCAGTTGCTGCCGGCATGAACCCAATGGATCTTAAACGCGGTATAGATAAAGCAGTGATTGCCGCTGTTAGTGCGCTTGAAAAACTAGCTGTTCCATGTGCAGACACGAAAGCAATTGCTCAAGTGGGCACTATTTCAGCTAACTCTGATGAATCTGTTGGCGAAATCATTGCTGAAGCAATGGATAAAGTAGGTAAAGAGGGTGTTATCACCGTTGAAGAAGGTTCTGGTTTAGATAACGAATTAGACGTTGTTGAAGGCATGGAGTTTGATCGTGGTTACCTATCACCTTACTTCATCAACAACCAAGAAAGCATGAGCGTTGATCTAGATGAGCCTGTTATTTTGTTGCATGACAAAAAAATCTCAAACATACGCGATTTACTCCCAATATTAGAAGGCGTTGCAAAAGCAGGTCGTCCATTATTGATTGTTGCTGAAGACATCGAAGGCGAAGCGTTAGCAACATTGGTTGTTAATAATATGCGCGGTATCGTTAAAGTAGCAGCCGTTAAAGCACCAGGCTTTGGTGATCGTCGCAAAGCGATGTTAGAAGACATTGCTATCTTAACGGGCGGTACAGTGATTGCTGAAGAAGTGGGTTTAACACTTGAAAAAGCAACGCTAGAAGATTTAGGTTCTGCAAAACGCGTTACGATTACTAAAGACAGCACAGTTGTTGTAGACGGCGCAGGCAAAGCATCTGATATTAAAGCACGTGTTGCTCAAATTCGTATACAAGCTGACGAAGCTACATCTGATTACGACACAGAAAAGCTTCAAGAACGCATGGCTAAGCTTGCTGGCGGCGTTGCGGTTATTAAAGTTGGCGCAACAACAGAAGTTGAAATGAAAGAGAAGAAAGCACGCGTTGAAGATGCGTTGCATTCTACTCGCGCAGCGGTTGAAGAAGGCGTAGTACCTGGCGGCGGCGTAGCACTTATTCGTGTATTAGAGGCTGCAAGTAAAGCGAAAGCATCTAATCATGACCAAGAAATTGGTATCAAAATTGCGCTACGTGCAATGGAAGAGCCATTACGTCAAATCGTTACCAATGCTGGAGAAGAAGCATCGGTTGTTCTGCAAGCGGTTAAACAATCTAAAGGCAACGAAGGCTATAACGCAGCAACAGGCGAATATGGCGATATGATTGCAATGGGTATCCTTGATCCAGCTAAAGTAACAAGAACAGCGCTTCAAAACGCTGCGTCTATTGCTGGTTTAATGATCACAACAGAAGCAATGATTACTGACGAACCTGAAGAAGCCGGCGCTGGTGGTGGTATGCCAGACATGGGTGGAATGGGCGGTATGGGCGGTATGATGTAATTAGTGTTTCATAGTGTTTCAAAAGGCCCGAAAAGCTTAGTTTTTTGGGCCTTTTTTATGGATGCTACTATTTTGTCGAAGAGTATCAGTGCTAATAAAAGAGCGTCCTGTTAATTCAGTTTTATTAGGGAACGTGCACCCTAATTCATACTATCTATTCCGTTTGCTATATAGAGTTTTAAAATCTCTCTCAGAACCGGTCACACCCAGTATATCTATATGGTTTTCTAAAATACGATAAAAAATAAGGTGCTSATTTATGTCGTAGGCTCGATAGCCTTTTTTAATATCATTTCTCTCTTTGCCTATTTTTTCATTATCTGAAATATGGTCAATAGCTTCATAAATTTTTACTAAATAAGCTAACTGTTTAATTCCGCCCCATTTTTCAAAGGTGTATTCAGCAATACTTTCAATATCATCAGCGGCATCAGGAGTAAACTTTACCTCCTTACCCATTCTTGAGTTCTCTTTTCTTCTCTAATCGTTTAAGCATGCTATTTAAGCTGGACTCGACATATTCTCCACGGTCAGCTTGGGCTTCACTATGGGCAAGCTTATTCCTAAGAGCTTCCAATTCCATTTTCTCATAGTCTTCGACAGGTAATGCAATAATTGAAGGGCGGCCATTTTTTGTGATAAGAACGGGGCTTTTTCGAGCTTCATCCATAAATGGACCAACTTTATTTTTAACGTCTGTTGATGTATAGGTCTCCATAATCACTCCTTAATTTAATCATTAATAAAAACATTATAATACGTATAGCTAACATGTCTATTTTAGATAAAGCTTATCACAGTTGCCGGGATTTTCTGAAAAGACACCGCTTCCATATGAGTGAAGTATTTATAAGAGCTAAGAAAGGATGCTTGAAACTCCCAATATTGCGGTGTAAAAAGTTAAAGGCATTTAGCTTGGCCTTTATTGAAGATATTATTAATTATTTATGTGTTATTGGTGAGCATCGAAAAGTACATTTTTTATGGCGACCAAATCTGAAGGACCCAAGTGATGACTTCGTACTAGAACTGGCCGTAGAATCAGAGTGTAGCTATATAGTGACTTATAATATTAAAGATTTTTACTTTTTATCCGGGTTAGGAATCAATCAATTTATTGCTGGTGGCCCTGTCGATTGTAGAATGACGGGGCTGGATTTGATAATTGTTTATCTCCAGATTATCAATTATCTCTTCATTTTTATATTCTCCTTCAGCTTAGATTTCCTTCGGCACTTAAGACTCTTGATTCGCAGAATGAGTGTTGAGTTCAATCTCAGATTTGACGATGGCTGGTCACTGATTTGGTGCATTGCGTTACACGCTTGGAATATCAAGTGTGACCTCATTAACTTTGAGTTCATAAATATCCTCAATTGACTCAGCCTCCTCTTTGGCCTATAATTCTTTGCTCTTTTTACTCAACAGCTATTCTGTGCTTTAA
>JAESRY010000016.1 GCA_016764415.1 Cycloclasticus sp.
ATGGTTCCAGCTTAGCTCCACTTTCACGGGTCGTGGGGGTATCCCAACTCATCGTTTTTGATGTTGTGGATTGAGTCCAGCTAATTGTGATATTTGGCCTATTAATCGTCACCTTGCATTCACATTCCTCTGATAGCTTTATGCCTGCAACGATCACATTTTGAAGCTTGCTATACTTCTGCTCGACTTGTACATCGCCCATTGACAGCCTGAAATATCCGCTAGAGACGGAGGTTTCAGCGAAGGATGCACCGCACATAAATAAGCCTATTACTAATATAATGATTGCTATCAAATCCCCCCTCTTGTCGTCTTCCGGCTCATCTAGCAATAAAATATCATTATTCTGCAATAATAGTTTCGCCAATTCAATTCGCATTCTCCACCCACCAGAAAAAGTATCTGTAAGTTTGTCGAAATCTTCGCGCTTGAATCCAAGTCCTTGGAGAATTTTTTCTGTATTTCCTTTGTAATTATATCCGCCTAAAACCTCATATAAATGTTGACTATCTGTTAAATCATGAATTAATTCTGTGTAAGAATCACTCTCATAATCGGTGCGTTCATTCAACTCAATATTGATTTTATCGAGCTTACGTTCGATATCTTTAATTTCGTTAAAGGCTTCATAGGCTTCTTCTAAAATAGTTCTACCCGCAACAAATTCTATATCTTGTCTTAAAAAACCAATGCGTACATCTTTCTCAAATGCCATGGTTCCACCATCATATTCGAGATCGCCAGAAATCACTTTTAATAAGGTTGATTTTCCTTCGCCATTTCGGCCAATTAAACCTACCCGTTCTTGTTCATCTATTTGTAAATTTGCTTTATCTAGCACGGGCTTTAAGCCGAATGCTACGCTGACGTTATCTAGTTTAAGTAATGGCATTATTTAGTGTTCTAAAAGGTATTTTCTTAATAAATTTAACGCGGTCGCTGAGGCGACAATTTGCTGCCGATGAAGCCGACCCATTAATGTTTTTGATATTGATTTGCAAAGCTGATTTCCTACTACCGCAATGTAAACCACTTTATCGTCACCAATTTGGTCATAAAGTTGCACTAACGTGAGGCTAGAGTCATTGTTTGTATGCTGTTTTTTAGCAAGCTGACACGCTACATCTTCATTTATTGATGTCTCGGTTAGATCAGATGGCGGCATTATGTCAGACACGCGAGGAAACACGAGCGATTTTTTCAACCAATGTGCATTACATTGACGTGAAACATCGCCTTGGGACAAGGTTTCAACAACACTCAGTGTCTCGTTTTTCTGCTGCATTAATTGATGCACGCAGTCAGCAAGGTTCTCAATAGAATCACCCAAACCATCAACCGCAAACACGCTGCCCTTAAGTACGTTTTGCACTTGATCAACGCAAGCCTGCATTGTTTTCTTTGCATACGTACTGGGGAAAACAAGTTTTAATTCATTTTCTGGCAAACCGGCTCTAAAGCTAATACGCACATCCTTAGGAATTGATAGTAGATCTATCTCTTGCTGAATCGCAGATTCGCCCATTCCCATTGTGCGCAACGTGACGAGCTGAGTTTTATCCACGTTAAACTTCAACCGTAAATCGTCCAATACGACAGCCCGCATCATGTTTTTCATTTCATACGGTACGCCCGGCATAAAATAAAACCGACACTGTTTACCCTTACTAATAAAACCCGCTGCTGTGCCCCAGTGATTATCAATACGTGTTGCACCGTTCGGCAAAAACGCTTGTTTTCTATTAACGGCGGGCATATCGACTGCCAATTTTCCGAAGTAGTCTTGCATCATTATTAACGCTTTATTGTCTAATTCAAGCGGCACATTAAACGCTTTAGAAAAAGCCTCTGTGGTTAAGTCGTCCTGCGTTGGGCCAAGTCCGCCTGTGCAAAGACAAATGTCAGCCAACGCATCAATTTCTTGCATAACACTGACCATATCAACCAGCTCATCGGCTACCGTGATATGGCGAACAATATCAAAACCTAACGTGCGGCAATGATCCGCTAAAAACGCGGCATTCGTGTCCACCGTTGCGCCGGTGATAACTTCATCACCTTGCGAAAATATAACAACAGTTGGGCGTGATGAATTAGGCATCAAATTGAAGGTTATAACTGGTGAATTTTCGAATGTTTAACACGCCATTATCTAAAATAAGGTACTGCCCTTTTATGCCCATTAGCACGCCTTCTATGTCGGGTGTTTTATCAAAGTTAAACGATTTGACCTTCTCGGGGTATTCTAAGACGGGGTATTGAATAGTCACTGGTTCGGCATCTGTTAGCAGTTCAATATCGCCTTCTTTATTGGCTTTTTGTACTTCACTTAACGCATCTTTTGCAGCGAGGAGTAATTGATCGCGTTCGGCTTGCATATCTTTAACCTCGGCCTGCCCTTTTAGCATTTTTCGCCAATCTGTTTTATCCGACACGTATTGCTTTAAGGCCATTTCAACTTGCCCTGATTGCAAACGCGTTTTAACTTTAAAAATGGGTAATGCTTGCGTAGCGCCTTGGTCAACCCAACGCGTGGGCACTTGCGTATGCCGTGTAATGCCAACTTTCAAGCCTGAAGAGTTAGCCAAGTAAACATAGTGATCTTGAAAACAAAATTGTTCGCCCCACTGCGGTTCACGGCATGTGCCTAAATGATAGTGACAGGTTTCAGGCTTCATAATGCATAAGTCACATTGCGCCAATTTGCGCATACAAACGAAACAATGCCCTTGGCTATAACTCTTCTTTGTACGTTTTCCGCAGTTTGAACAATGGATTTCACCCAGATGAGTAAACTTTATTTTTTTACCCAAGTAAGGATTCATCGGCACTAATTCATCACCTATTGGCAATGAATATTCAACTGGATCTACCAGTACAGCCTGCATTTTTTTAACGTGCCCTTCAAACATATGTATACCCTATCTGTTAGTTCGACTTGTCTTTTACGAAGACAAGAAATCGAACGTTTTATCTAAATAATTTTCGTAATCAGCAAAGCCGTGGTCTCCGCCTTCTAGAACAATTTGTTCACTGCCACGGTAGTAATCAACGCCTTTTTGGAAGTCCAGAACTTCATCACCTGTTTGAGTTAATAATAGCAAATTCTCGGGGTTTTTAAGGTTTTGAACATGCATCGTTTCAAGTTCATTTAGGTGCTCTTCGGTAAATTCAAACACCTCTCCAGAGTTAAAATTCTCATTTTTACCTAGCGCTTTTTCCAACAAAATATGCGCATCAACTGCGGGGTTTATCAATACCCCTTTTTTGCCATATTTATCACTTAAATATGTTGTATAGAACCCACCCAATGAGCTTCCAATAAGTCCCCATTTTTGCTCACCTAATGTGGTGATATGCGCTTCAATTAAAGACATTGCTTTGGCAGGTGAATGCGGCAAGTCTACTAAAAAAAGGCTATAAGCATTATTCTTTTCAATATAGTTTTTAACTAACTGCGCTTTAAAAGAGGCCGCCGAACTGCAAAAGCCGTGTAGATAAATGATGTGCATAATAATTAAGGGTTATATAAAAAGACAGGATAACCGACTCACCGAATGCCTTCCATCATTTACAGTCAGTTACCGTTATTAATGTAAAGCGTACCTACTAACCTACTATATAGAGCAATTTAAATTTCCATCGGTAAGGGCTTAACACTCGTTATAATACGCATTATTCAATCATATATAATGGAGTGACCTAACATGTCATGGATTTCCGACAAGCCTATTCCCGTTAACGAACGACTTATTGTTGCTTTAGACGTACCCAACATCGCTAGCGCGAAAGCACTAGTAACAACACTTGGCGATAGCGTGGTGTTTTACAAAATTGGCCTTGAGTTATTCATGTCCGGCAATTATTTTGAATTAATTGATTGGCTTAACGAACAGAATAAACGCATCTTCGTTGACCTTAAGTTTTTTGATGTGCCCGCTACCGTTGGACGCGCCGTTAAACAACTGAGCGATAAAAAGGTAGATTTCGTTACCATTCATGGCAACAACGCTATTATGCAAGCTGCCGCTGAACAAAAAGGTTCGTTAAAAGTTCTGGCTGTTACCGTATTAACCAGTCTTGATCGTGGTGACTTGGATGACCTAGGATTTGACTGCGACGTTGAGAAACTTGTTACCTCACGCGCAAAACGTGCCATTGAGTTAGGTTGTGACGGTGTTATTTCTTCAGGTTTAGAAGCACCGGGGCTTCGTGATTCATTAGGGCAGAATTTTTTGGTTGTATCGCCCGGTATTCGTCCTGTGGATAACCGTCCAGAAGACGATCAGAAACGAGTAGTCAGCGTGGAACAAGCGTTCTACAATGGAGCTGACCATATTGTAGTAGGCCGCCCAATTCGTGACGCTAAAGACCCTCGACAAGCGGCTATAGATATACAAAAAAGCATTAGCAGTGTGTTTGAAAATTAATACCCACCCTTAAGGGAGATCATCATGGTTAAAAATATTAATGGCTTTACCCAACCTATTTCTAAACTCGTTAAGTTGAATACTCAGCACTTTGATACCTTAATGGAAGCTCAAAAAAAAGCAGCAGACGATTACCGAACCTTGGTCAATCAACGTATGCAAACCGCTTCCGACATTAAAGATCCCGTTGCATTAGCCAGTTTTGTAACCGATCAAATGGCTTTGGCTCAAAGTAGCTACGAGAAAATGGTAAGTAACAGTCGTTCAATGTTTGAATCAATGACAGGGTATAACGCTGAAGTGATTCAGTTATTCCAAGAAAGTACCGTTCAGCTTAAAAAAGAGATTGAAAAGGAAACGATTAAAGAGAGTAAAAAGTAGGTTTTTTTACTCTTGAATTTGATTTACGGGCACCTCTATTAACTAGTCGCCCCTGAAGAACCCCTAACTCATTAATAATAAAGAAGAAAAAAGATATTAATGGTAAAATAGTTTGCAAGATAACACACGTTTACGCTAAAAACCTTGCAAACTATGAAGCCAAAAACACCCAATAATCACCCAGATTTATTTCGCTCCCAACTGTCTCAAATCATTAACTTGTCACACCCATTGTGTCGTCTTGCCGACACAATAAATTGGCAGCGCCTTGAGGCGAACATTGAGGAGATTTACGGTCAAGGTTGTGGGCAACCCCCGTTACCAACTCGTTTATTGGCGGGGCTTCATTATCTGAAGTACACCTTTAACGAGAGTGATGAAAGCGTTGTTGACCGTTGGATTGAGAACCCTTACTGGCAATACTTCCACCCCTCAAGGGGGTACTAAAAAGAGTGCGGTTTTGAACAAATGCAACATCAGTGCCCATTACACCCCACATCACTCACCAAATGGCGCAACCGTGTAGGGGATAAACTTGAGGTGTTACTTGAAGAGATACTGACGGTTGCGATTGAAACGAAGGCCTTAAAACCTCATGCGTTTAAACACGTCAATGTTGATACCACCGTGCATGACTAGGTACCCCTTGAGGGTAAAAAGCCATTGCCTTTCCAACTGATGCCAGGCTTTATCATAAGATGCGAGTCACGTTAGTGCGCGAAGCGCACAAACGAGATATTCCCTTACGTCAAAGCTTCAAGAAGGTAGGTAAAAAAGCCTTCATTATGTAAGGGCGCTATGCCAGTGCTAAACAAATGAAACGTGCCGCCAGACAAACAAGAAAACTGAAGACTTATCTGGGGCGGTTAACCCGCGATATTCAGCGTAAAGCAACCTCAATAGACGAGCCCCTTGCAATACTGCTTGAACGCTCACAACGACGTCTAAAGCAACAACGCAACGACAAGAACAAACTCTATAGCATCCATGAGCCGGGTGTCCGTTGTATTGCCAAAGGCAAAATACACAAACGCTATGAATTTGGTTCAAACTATTCTATTTCGAGCTTCTAGCGGGATCTCCCCTTCATATTAATTTGATCGACATTTAGCATGAAAGCCAAAGCATCTCCTCTCGCAAACGCTCTATTACGGCTTGTTAACTTTAAACCAAGCCGCATACATTGTTGGAAATACAAGTAATGTTAATATGGTGGCCACCCACAATCCATTCATCATAGTAATTGCCATAGGCCCCCAAAAATAATCATTTATTAAAGGTATCATTGCAAAAATAGCAGCCAATGCCGTTAAAATAATGGGCCGGGCACGACGTACCGTCGACTCCAGCACAGCATCCCAAGGAGACCGACCCGCTGCTAAATCTTGATCAATTTGATCCATTAAAATGATCGTATTACGAATAATAATCCCCACTAAAGCGAGCATACCTAGGCGCGCAACAACGCCAAACGATAAATCTAACAGCAACAGTATTGACACCACACCAATAAGCCCTAATGGCACAGTCATAAGCACTAAGGCCATTTTTTTCATGCTGTTTAGCTCGAACATCAACAGGGTTAAGATAGCAAACAACATAAACGGTAGTGTTTTCGCTAACTGACTATCCACTTCTTGAGAAACATCTACTTCGCCAAACACTTCAATACGATAGCCACTTGGCAACGTTTCACGAAGTTTATCGATTCCTGGTTTGAGCTCTGTCACCACATCAAAATTTAACACGCCCTTTGCCAGCAAAGACTGGACAATAACAGAACGATAGCCGTTGTAGCGCCAGATAACACCCTCTTCAAATTGTAAATTAATGTCTGCCAACTCCGAAAGCGCTACCGTTGTTCCATTGCCTAAAGGTACCTGTAAATATTTAATCCGATCTAGGTTGTACCGGTTATCAGATTGATTACGAAGCACGACATCAATTTGATCATTACCCTCTCGATATTGAGTAACGGGTAAACCATCTAGCATTGCACTGAGTGTCTTGCCTAATTGTGCCGGGTCGGTTCCACTGGCTGCAACGCGGGCCAGGTCCAGTTTAATATCAACCATCATCCGTTTTTCTCGGCGGTTATCGTGCACATCACGTGTTGCGGCATTGTTTCTTAGAATGCTTTTTAATTGTTCGGCAATAGCCGCCAGCTTCTCAGGCTTATTCCCAGTAATTAAATATTGCAACGGGTAATTAAAGGGCAAACCATACGCAAGGTTATACACACGAGCCCGCACATTCGGCTGATGCGTTGCAAAATAATCACTCAACAGAGTTTTTAGTTCTTCACGCGCCTTTAAATCCTTTGCGATAACGATAATTTTGCTGTAATTCGCATTAGGCTGCTCTAGATACATATCATTTTGCACACGCAAAGAATCACCACCTACGTAAGTAATATAGTTTTCAATCTGCGTTTGCTGATCAAGCAGTTTTTCGACCTTTTCAATCTGACGCTCCATTTGTTGGTAACTGGTTCCTTCTGGGAACCATACGTCAACTAATGCTTCAGGCCGATCATTTCCTGGAAAGAATTCCATTCTAACGCTCTGCATACCGATTATAGTAAGAACAAACAACAGAGCTGTTGCACCCAGCACTGTTTTTTTATGCGTCATACACCAAGCAATTAATCGACGAAACTTGTTATAAAAAGCGGTCTGATACATGGCAGAACTACCGGTATCCGTCATTTGGATTTGTTGTTCCCCCTTGTGCTCTACCTTTAGTAGTTTAAAAGATAAATAAGGCGTTAATAAAACAGCAACCAGCCACGATGTTATTAACGACGCACTGATAACCACAAAAAGGTTACCTAATATCTCATTCGGTGCCGCGTTAACAATAAATACTGGCAAGAATCCCACCGCGGCAATCAAAGTCCCGCTCAGCATAGGTTTAGATGTTGCGGTATAAGCAAAGGTCGCGGCCTTTAATCGGTCCCAGCCTTGTTCAAGCTTTACGTGCACCAGCTCCACAACGATCATTGCGTCGTCTACCAACAAGCCAAGCGAAATGACTAATGCACCTAGAGATACTCGGGTTAGTGGAATATCCCAGATATACATCAGCACAAAAACTACACCCAAAACGACAGGGATTGCTAAAGCGACAACCAGGCCTGTACGAAGTCCAAGTGAAAAGTAGCTAACAACTAACACAATAAAAATCGCAAGCAATAACTTTAATAAGAAACGATTGATTTGTGCTTGGACCGATTTAGGCTGATCCGCCACAAGTGCCACATTTATTCCTGCCGGCAACTGTTCAGCAAACTCATTCATCGTTTTCTTAACGTCCTCAGACAAGGTCAATAATTGATAGCCTTTACGCATCGTAATCCCTAAACCGATAGACGGCTTACCATTAACGCGCATTCTGAATAAGGGTGGATCATCATAACCACGACGTATGCTGGCAATATCTTCAAGATATATAACACTGCTATCTTTTAAACCAATGGGCATTTTTTTGATGTTGTCGATAGAATCAAAGCGGTCATTAAGTTGGAGTCGGTAATAAGACTGCTTACCTTCAATACGACCACTGTTCTGCACCTTATTATGCTGGTTCAGCAAAACACCTATTTGTAGAGGATCTAAGCTAAGTGCAGACATCCGTTTATCATCTAATTCCACGAACACTTTTTCATCTTGCACACCATACAAAACTGCTTTTTCAACGGACTCTATCCGCACGACGGCATTACGGGCTTTCTCTACATAGTCTTTAATCTGCGCAAACGAATAGTCCTCACTATTAAAGCTATAGACCATTGAAAAAATATCGCCAAACTCATCGTTAAAAAACGGGCCTTGAACCCCCTCTGGGAACTGGTGTGCAATGTCACTTATTTTTTTTCGTATATCATAGGCACGGTCTTTCATCGTAACTGCCGCATTTGGCATAAAGTCTTCTATATTAACAACCAACCAAGCCTCACCCGGCTTGCTAAAAGAACTCACTTCTCGAAGCCAAGGCACCTCAAGCAATTTCGTTTCAATTGGATCCGCCACAAACTGCGACATTTCTTCTGCCGAAGCCCCAGGCCACTTAGCACTGACCACGATTGTTTTTATTGCAAAAACAGGCAAATCACGTTGCCCTAGGTTAAGAAAAGCAAACGTTCCCGTTATTAAAATAATAATCATCAGGTAAATGAGCACCTGCGAATGCTCTATCCCCCAACGCGCAAGGTTAACGCGTTCCTTATCACTCATTTGTTAAAACTCTAACCGTACTACCATCAGTGATTTTATTAGCGCCGGCTATAACAACCCATTGGCCATCATCTAACCCATCGACTATGCTCACATGGTCGCCCAATGGTTGACCAAGCCTTACCACGTTGGCATGCACTTGTTTTGTGTTCGGGTCAACCGTCATCACCATCGTTTGCCCGTCTAACTGGACAATTGCAGACGTTGGCAATAAACCCATCTGAGCTTCTTTTTTTGAAAATAAGACGTGTCCAGTCATGCCAAGTTTCAAACCATCAGGTTGGCTATTAAGGCTTAGCTTTACTTTATACGATGGGGAGTTCTCACTCGACATTGGGCTTATTTCACGAACCAATGCTGGGTATTGCTTATCGCTATACGCCCAAAACCTAATTATCGCAGATTGGCCAACGGCTAATTTAGTAACATCTGTTTCTGCCACAGCAGTAACAAATTCCCAGTCCTTTTTCCACGCCAGTGTTCCAACCGGAAAACCTGCTTTTACAACATTGCCCACTTCAGCGCTAAGCACGGTGACAACACCATCAGCAGGTGCTTGTAATTGAGTGTATCCACGTTGGTTCACTCGCTGAGCGTGCTCCGCCTTTAATGCTTCTAACTTGGCATAAGATGCTCGCTCAATATTGATGGCCTTATCTAAATCAGACTGACCGATAAACTTCTTTTTATGCAATCCTTTAGCACGAGCTAAATCACGTTGAGCCCTTAGGAAATCTGCCCCAGCCGCCTTTTGTTGATTAAAAAAACTTTCGCTATTTAACACGTAGTCTTTTGCATCAAGCATCGCAATGGGCGCACCTTTTTGCACAACATCACCCACATCAACCAAACGTTCAATCAAACGCCCCTCTACCTGGAAAGATAATTCACTCTGATACCGAGCTTGAACGCGACCTGGGTAATCCATGATACGTACCGTTGGC
>JAESRY010000085.1 GCA_016764415.1 Cycloclasticus sp.
TCGCACAAGAGGGCGTTTTGCAACGCCGGATAATGACTTTTCTGACGTAGATTGGTACGGGAATGGCGAAAAAGGCATTGTTATTTTAATGCACGGTCTAACGGGTTGTTCCAGTTCGCATTATATTTTGGGCTTGCAGCAAGCGTTAGAGCGGCAAAATTTCACCACAGCGGCATTAAATTTCCGCGCATGTAGCGGCGAACCGAACTTAAAAGCAGGAAGTTATCACGCCGGTTTTACCAACGATATTCACCAGCTTTATCAAACCATCCGAAAACAAAACCCAAATACGCCCATCTATACAGTTGGTTTTTCCTTGGGCGGCAACATCATGCTTAAGTGGCTTGGTGAATATGCTGACGAGTTAGATATTAGCGGAGCAGTCGCCGTTTCCGTACCGTTTAAACTGGCTAATTGTGCGGATAAGGTGGATACAGGTTTGTCCAAGATTTATCGTTATCACCTCATTGGCGAGATGAAAAAGAAGTTGGCGGGTAAACTTAAGTTTTTTGAAGAAAATAATCTGCATTCTGAATCGCAAAAACTGAAAGCATTAGGTGATATTGGCTGGATAAAATCATTCTGGGAGTTTGACCATCACGTAGTCGCGGCGTTGCATGGCTTTGATGGAGTGAATGATTATTACCAAAAAAATAGCTCGATTGGTTTTTTAAAAGACATTCAAACAAACACGCTACTTATCCACGCGAAAGACGACCCTTTTATGTCACCATCTGTGTTGCCAAATGAGCATGAGTTATCTAAATCAACGCGGCTAATAACGACACAGAACGGTGGGCACGTAGGGTTTATTAACCGAAATACAGAAGGTGAAGTTGACTATTGGTTGGAAAGGAAAGTGGTTAGCTTTTTAGAGTAATAAATAATAAAAGCCCTCGCATATTGGAAAAAGCGAGGGATTTTTATGGTTCTGTTAGTTTTAATGCTCCGCGATTAAGTCTGGAGAGCCGTCTTTGTCACCTTTTGCGGTACCGTCGGATTGGATGTTCCCTAGAAGTAATAATCCAGCAACGTGAGGAGCCGCCATTGAGGTTGCGCTAATCGTGTTATAGCCACCGTCTTTCCACGTGGATTCAATTCCAACACCAGGAGCTGCAAAATCAATGGGTGTGCCGTTATTCTCGCTATCGCCATAGTTCGAAAAATATGCAAAGTCGTCGTTATTATCTATAGCCGAAACGGTATAAAAATTTTCATGCTCGACGCGAGCTGGAGAATAGTTCTTGCATCGGCGCTTGAATTGCCTGCGGCTATAGCAAATAAAATTCCTTTATCTGCAGCAGCAATAACAGCCTTATCCAAGGCTGTCGAGGCACCACCACCAAGACTCATATTGACAACCTTACCTTTGTTAGCGTTTGCGGCAACATAATCAATGCCGGCAATAACCCCTGCGTAAGAATCGGAGCCGTTGTTGTCTAAAACTCTAACGGCGACGACTTGTGCGCTTTCGGCTACACCAACGACGCCAATGTCATTATCGATGGCTGCGATGGTTCCAGCAACGTGAGTGCCATGGCCAGTACTGTCAGCCCAGTCATCCGCGTTTGGTACTTTTCTGCCTTTAGTTACGAAATTCGCACTATTAACGCTATCAACGTTCAGGTCAGGGTGGTCCTTATCAATGCCTGTATCAATGACCCAGACTCTACGAGAATTAGAAGGATAAGTAGCTGTTTGACCAATTACGCGCTCAATTCCCCATGGGCGAACTTGAGCTTGTGGTTCGGGTGGTGGGGTTTCTGTTCCAGTTCCAGGTTTATTCCCCCCACGTTTTGATGCATAAGCCACTTGATTTTGTTCTGCRCAATACGTACAGCTGCTTGACGAGACATGCTGGCAGCAAAACCCTTAATGGTGTTCTGGTAAGTGAAATGTACGGCCCCTCTCCMCTGCGCTTATTTGCGCTGCGAGGCCTTTAACATCATTAGCGTGAACGTTATCTTTAAAGACGAATATATAGCTGCCTTTGGCAAACTCTGCCTGAGACATTTCATTGCCAGCAGCAAAGCTTGGTGATGAGAAATACACGAGAAAACTTAGAGTAATAATAAGCTTGATTAAAATTTTCATAGTTAGATCCTTCTKTTTGGTGTTATTTAAATTAGTTGTACACCGAACATAACGCAAATTTCAAGCCAATTAATTGTGTTGAGAGTGGAGCCAATGAGCGGTACTGTATTGTCATGGTGTGACTTACATTGACATAACGAAAACATATTATCTGCAGTAACTTTTGTCGAATATACCAAAGCTACGATTGACAATAAATTTTAAGGCAAACTATTGACGAATGTTGACACTTAAACTGTCTACATTGACTGATATTGACTGTAGTAAAATATGTTAAAACTGTTTTTTCAAGGCTTGCTTGTTTATAGGGATATTTAGTGGAGGTGTCATATTAGTCACTTTTTATTACTACCACTTGTATTCTTTGAGAAGGTTTGTACGGTGGGTAGAGTGGTGTTATGACTAAACTGACTGATTTTGAGTTAGTATTAAAATACTACGTTTAGATTAGAGCTATTGAAGTTGGCAAATTAGATTATTAGCGAATTTATGGGGCATTATAAATTATGACCGCGTGGATGAAAACTCCTCCGGGCAGTTTGAAGTGAATAGGCTGGATGATGTGCTTTAAATAGAATAGGGTTTATGTAGGAAATAGTGCTGATACTCCAGACACTTGAAAATTTTGCTGAAGAGTGAATTGATAATCTAACTTAATACCGTCTAACGTTATTAAATTACGTTTATTAGTTCTCAACACCAGATGCATAACGTTGTAATAAATCCCTGTCATGAATAGATAGGTCGCTATGCCTATTATGTTTAATAATGCAGCCACTTTCATTTAGCCTTGTAAAAACACGGCTTAAAGTTTCAATTGCCAAACCAAGATAATTAGCGATATCTTGTCGACTCATGCTTAAATAAATTTTGTCTGGGTCTTGGTTTTGAATGTTTTGTCGACGATTAATAATCAGTAAAAAGGTGGCTAGCCTGGAGGTTGCTGATTGTTTTGAAATGCATTTGAGAAGATCTTGAGAAAGGGCTAATGCTTGGCTATAAACCTTGATTGCCATGTTCGCAAGTGTCGGAAACTCATCTTTTAATATGGTTAATCTCAGAAAACTGACCTTGCAAACCATGCTGTTTTCTAGAGCAGATGCCGAGTTAAGGTGTATGCCTTGATCTACACTTTCCATATTAATAATGTCACCAGTCATGTAGAATCCATTGATGTACTCTGTTCCATTGGGGTTGCTGATATACGTCTTAAATGAACCAAACTTTATAATATAAATGTGTTTCGCTTTCTCGCCCTGGCGGTATAAAAGAGCAGTCTTATCGTAGGTCAAATTAGTAGTAATTATTTGAGTGACGCGAAAACGTTTTTCTACTGAAATAAAAGCAGGGAAGCACCTGCTGGCTAGTGCGCACTCATCACAGTCATTACGGATTGGTGTATTAGGCCCGGACATTTCCTTACAAAATAATAATAATAATAATACATGGAGGTTACACGAAAAACCCCTAGTAGGGCAGTTTTGTGGAACCTTAACTAAATTCTAGTCGCATTCATAGTGCGCGACTGCATGCATCATTTATTGATATGGTGCAATCCCTTGCTTAAATACAACGGGAGGCCTTTTCGTTGACTTAAATCAATGTCTGTTTTATTTTTTTTATTGTAATGGTCATGCTATTGAATGTAATAGTTTTAGACTAGGTGTTGATAAGTAGAGCACATAAAAAATGGACTTAGGACATGAATGACTCATTAACAAGACCCTTTAAGTCTAAATTTTTTCGTTTAGTCTGGGTGGCTATTACAATCTCAAATATTGGTTCATGGATGAATGAGATTGGCGTCATATGGTTAATGACCACATTGACTAGTTCAAGCTTACATATTGCGCTAGTACAAACTGCAATATCGTTGCCATTTCTTTTGTTGGCTTACCCTTCCGGTGTACTAGCAGACATCTTCAACCGACGACGTATATTGTTTATATTTAATGTGGTTTTATTTTTGTCTGCACTAGTTTTAACCTTTGCGGCTTATCGGGGGAATTTGACTCCTTTTGTATTACTGTTGCTTACATTTATGCTGAATATTAGTAATACGATGATGCGGCCTGCGTGGGCTGCAAGCGTACCAGACTTTGTACCGCGAGAGGATTTGCCAAGTGCCATAACCCTGAATACATTGAGCAATAATGTAACCAGAGCCATTGGTCCAGCCATTGGTGGCTATATCATTTATACATTTGGTACAACGGTAGTTTTTGCCATTAATGCAATTTCATTTTTACCGATGATTTATGCTGCTTATCATTGGCAGTCAACTAAAACGACCTCAATGTCTTCGATACCAGTCGAACAATTCTATGGTGCATTAAAGTCGGGCTTGCGCTACTCATATAATTCTCCTGAAATACGCACAGTGCTGGTAAGAAGTTCGGCTTTTTTCTTTTTTGCAAGTGTCTCCTGGGCGCTATTGCCAGTGATTGCCATTCGTCAAATGGCAATGAGCGCTAATGGGTTTGGTTTGCTCATGACGATTGTAGGTATAGGCACCATCATCGGGGCGGTTTTACTTCCGCGCTGTCATCGTCATTTGTCACGGAGCGGTATTGTTACTTTGTCATCGCTTATGTTGTCTGCCGTGCTGTTCTTAATTGCATTTATACCCAATCAATATACGTTACTTCTGATGATTATTATATTGGGGGTTTCGTGGATTTTAAGTTTCTCATGCTTAAGTGTTGCCACTCAACTAGCCTTGCCTAGGTGGGTTTTAGCACGTGGTTTGGGCGTGCTGATGGTATGTTTTGGTGGAAGCATGGCATTAGGGAGCTTTTTATGGGGCTATTTAGCGGATGTTTATGGTTTGACCATAGCGATAGCAATCCCTGCATCAGGTTTGTTGTTAAGTACGATGCTGAGCAAGAGATTTTATATCCGTGATGAGGTTTTGAATCTAACGGCATCTACCAATTGGCCGGTTCTTTATCCTGTTGATGGCCATGAGCACAATAAAGGCCCAGTAATGGTAACCATTCGGTACAGCATTTCAACAACGGATGAAGCTGAGTTCTTTTTACTGATGAACAAAAGCTGCCGTATTAGAAAGAGGGATGGTGCATATTTTTGGCAACTATTTAATGATAGTGAGAATGAGCAATCCTATTCAGAGGTTTATATGGCAGAGTCATGGCTTGAACTGCTACGTCAACAGGAACGGAAAACGATAGATGATGAGGGTATTAAAAACAGGCTTCTTGAGCTGCATAAAGGAAGCGATAGGCCTAAGGTTAGTTATCAGATAGGTGTTGATGCGATATAAATGCTTGTAAAGGTTAAAGTTGTTCTTTTTTTATCAAAAACTTATTTTTCATTGATGAAAGTCAATAAAGCTAGCAAATACTGGCGTAGCATCAATCTCAGAGTTTAGCAAAGAATGTTTAACGAGTTGGCTAAAAACTTAATTTTTGAGGAGAAGCGCAGTGGTTGATATAGACAAGCTGGTTAGTGAAGATGGGGCATACGTAGGTCGCGAAGTATTTAGCGATGCAGATATTTATAAACTAGAAATGAAGCAGGTGTTTGGTCGCAGCTGGCTGTTTTTGGCGCACGAAACTCAGCTACCTAACCCGCAGGATTATTTAACTACTTTTATGGGCGAGGACCCGGTCATCGTGATTCGTCAAGAGGACGGTAGTCTCAAGGCTTTTTTAAATGCTTGTAGACATAGAGGGCCATTGTTATGCGCTTCTGAAGAGGGCAATGCAAGTAGTTTTACATGCCCGTACCACGGCTGGGTGTATGGGTCGGGCGGTGACTTGTTAGATGTGCCTCATGAAGGAAATAGTGGCTGGCATAACGAGCTCAGTAAAGAACAGCATGGGTTGCGGCCCATTCGGATTGAGTCGTACAAAGGGCTGCATTTTGGAAACTTTGATAAGGAAGCTCCATCCCTTGAGGATTATTTAGGTGATTATAAGTGGTATGTGGACACTATATTTTCTCCATTGCCATCAGGTGTTGAATTTTTGGGTGGGCCAATGCGGCAACGCTTGCAATGCAACTGGAAAGTCGCTTCAGAAAATATCTTTGCTGACACCTACCACGTTTTTGCTGCTCATGGTCAAGCAGCGAGAATTTGTATGGAAGGCAAAGAAGGTGGTATTGGAATAGAGGAAGATGATAGTAAAGAAGGTGATGCGCTTGGCATCGCTGTAACGGTTAATGGTCACAGCATGGGGCTACACTTTGATGGTATGGGTGCTTATGTGCTGAATAAAAACATGGGTGAGTGGATGGCTTACCTTGGTTCGCAACGTGAAAATTATATCAAACAGCTAGGCCCTCGTAGAGGCATGATGCCAGGCTCATCAATTAATGGTGGGATCTTCCCCAACTTCATGTTTGTTCCTGGGTTTACCTTTAGACAGATTCATCCATTAGGCCCCAATGAATGTGAAATTTGGATGTGGACGGTGGTGGAGAAGGATGTGCCGCTTGAACTTAAACACGAACAAGTAAGAGCCAATTCCCGAATGCTGGGAACGTCTGGGTTATTTGAGACCGATGATTGCGCCAATATGGAGCGTATTGATAATACGGTTTCTTCGTATCAAGGGTCTAAATTAACTTCAAATTATTCAATGGGTCTTGGGCGTGAACAGCGCCGAGATGATCTGCCTGGATTGACTGATCAGCGTATGTCAGACACAGGGTTTAGGGGTTATTACAGGCGCTGGGCGTTGTTTATGAAAGCGGATAGATCAAGTGATATCCCTTTGGATGAACCAAGGCGCATAGAAGGAGTCGAATAATGACTACGATCGAAGAAAAAGTGAGTATGGAGTTGCATCATGAAGTCGAGCAGTTTCTATTTTATGAGGCTCGCTTATTAGATGATTTTAACTTTGACGGTTGGCGAGAATTGTTAGCGGCAGACCTGCACTACTGGATTCCGGCCCGTCGTAGCCGTTATGTAAGAGAAAAAAGAGCGGAGTGGGCTATTGATAATGATCATTATGATGACGACTTGGGTTCAATGGATTTGCGTTTAAAACGTTTATCTAAGCCCATGCAATCAAGCCTTGACCCTCGTCCGCGTGAGGTGCGTAGTATTTCGAACATTGAAGTTGGCTATGGAGAAAACACTCAAGAGCTAAGAGTGGACTCGGTGCTTGTGTTTATGCGAAATCGTTTGTTAGATAATGAAGAACATATCGCTGCACGTCGGCAAGATGTTTGGCGAATTATGGGCGAAGGGAAGTTTGAGCTGGTTAAAAGAAAGGTGTTAATCACGCAAAATTCAATCCTGATGGCGAATATGCTGAGCTTGTTATAAATATATTAAAAGGAATAGATTGTGAATAGATTAGATTTTGAATCAGATGTATTGGTTATTGGTGGTGGCTTTGGTGGCGCAGTTGCTGCGCTACGGGCAGTAGAGTTAGGTCAGACTGTTACATTAGTGGAGAAAGCAGTGGTATCACGTGCGGGCCCATCAACCTATGTGCATAGCCAATATGCACCAAATAAAAAGGTTGAAGGCGAAGAGCTGGACGCGTGGATGGATGAGTTTGTGGTTGGTGCTAATTACATGGCTGATCAGGACTGGGTTGAGCAGTATATTCTAGAAGCTTATGACAGAACTCAGGAGATGATTAAGTTAGGTGTTCCGTATGCTAAAGATGCGGAAGGCAATTTAAGGTACGTCAAAGTTCGTGGCCATAAGCTAGGGACTACATTGGGTGTTGATGGTCGTGCATGCATGGAAGTGCTTAGACGCAGAATGAAAGCCAAACGAGTTAAGCTAGTTGAAAAGGTAGCTGTTATTGAGCTACTGACCAGTGATAATAAATACCCTACTAACGGCTCAATTGTTGGCGCTGTTGGCGTACACGTTCGTACTGGACAAACACATGTGTTTAAAGCTAAAAGCGTTATTTTAAATGGTGGGCCTTTTTATCCAAAAATTCATTATGCGTTCGGTGACCATTGTACCGGTGAAATACATGCTGCAGCATGGCGGGCAGGTGTTGAATTTGCAGGGATGGAGTTTGCTACATTTGCTGCATGGAGTAACTTTAATAATAAGTTTTTCACACCCGGTCAGGCAAAAATACAGGGCGTAGGCGCACATTTTAAAAATGCTAACCATGAGCGTTTTATGGATAAATACGACCCAATCTGGGGTGAGCTATCTGGTTTATTTCAAATTGCCAGAGCTATTATTACAGAAAACATTGAAGGAAGAGGGCCATGCTATCTAGACCTTCGCCATGTGTCAGAAGAAGATATGAAGGTGCTGTATGAGGTTAGTCCTTCAGTAGAAAGGGCCTTTAAAGAGTTCAATATTGATCCCTCTAAAGATACATTAGAGCTGGGGCCCTTCGTTGTTATCGGCACGTTAAGTTCTAGTGGGCCAAATATTGACCTCAATGCTGAAACCAGTATTCCTGGGCTGTATGCGACAGGTTACGGTACATCTTGTCCGCACTTAATGTCAGGTATCTCGGGCAGTGGCATTTCGACATTTTCAATGGTAGGGGGGCACCGTGCCGCTGAACATGCAAAAAAACGTTCCGATGAACTTGAAATGCCATCGGTTAATGAGGAGCGTATTGATGAGATCTTAACGGCATATTTTAAACCCATGAAAAAACTCCGCCAAGTAAGGCCGTCTGATATTTGGATGGAAATTGGTGAGATTACATCTACAGCGGAGTTCGCATTATTTAAAACAGAAAAGAGGATTAAGCACGTTATTAACCAACTTAAAACGGTGCGTGACGAAAGAATACCTAAAATTTATGCACCCGATATGCATGAATTGGAAAAAGCACATGAAGTTAAGAATTACTTGGATATGGCAATATTGGCTTGCTATGCAATGCTGGAGCGAACTGAAAGTCGAGGCGAGCTATTCCGCGTTGATTACCCATATCAGGACAATGATAACTGGCTTAAATGGTTGCTAGTGAAAAAGGTAGAAGGCAAAGAAGACCCTGTTTTTACACACCATGATTTAGCTTACGACAAATGGCGTATTAAACCCCCTACAGGTAAGTTACCAAGCCCATATCCTGTTCCTGAACGCTTTGCTGAGGAGAAATAACAATGATTGAAAATATAGATTTAGATTTGTGTGACGGTTGCAATGTTTGCATCGATAGTTGTCCAACGGATGTGATTCGACTGGTTGAAGATGGAAATCCTTGGGAAGTAAAAGGCTGGAAGGTTATCGTGGCATATCCTAATGAATGTCATTCTTGTCGTTTATGTGCCATTGATTGTCACGTAGATGCAATCACTGTGACACATGAGCTTCATATTCCTGCGCCGTTTCTTAACTATCAACGTGCTTAATTACCCTTAGATAACTGAATAAGTAATAGGAGATAACATGTTAATTTGTGCTGGTGAACGAGGGCTATTTACATTAAACGATGCTGGTGATGTTAGTGATGCTGTATATAAGGGCAACCAATTTATGGCAATGGCAACCCAAGGTAAAACTATTGTTGTAAGTATGTTCAAGAAGGGCGTTATTATGTCGCTTGATGCTGGATCAAGCTGGCAAGACATAACAGCGGACCTGCCGCATAAAGATATACGTTCGCTGGCTATTGACCCGAAAGATTCTACTTGCATTTACGCAGGTACAGAGCCAGCTGCAATCTATCGTTACGATGGTGCAAAGTGGTTGGCTTGTGGCGACCTTAGCAAAGTTCCTGAGTCTAAAGATTGGAGTTTTCCGGTACCGCCAAAAATTGCACATGTACGTTCAATAGTTGTTAGCCCCTCTAATTCAAATACTATTTACGCTTTAATCGAAGTAGGCTCTTTTTTAATTAGCTACGATCGAGGTGAAACATGGTCCGCTGCAA
>JAESRY010000017.1 GCA_016764415.1 Cycloclasticus sp.
TTTGCTAATATTTTTATCTTTCAATAATTGGTTTAATACTCTAACAAATGCCATGGTGGTCGAAATTTTACGACCATTTGATCCTTTAGTAATAGATTCAAAACTTTTTAACGGAGGAACAGGTAAAGATTCTGACTCTCTTCGTCTTGCTGGCAAATAGCCACCCAGTGCCCCACGTCTTTCACGCATATATTTGATTTCTGGGCTATCTTCACCGGGATGATAAAACGGTGTTGACTCTAAATCTTTATCTTCAATTGGTACGTTAAATCGATTTCTAAAATGTTTTAACGCATCGAGGTTCATCTTTTTAACTTGGTGAGAAATGTTCTTTCCTTCGCCACTTTCACCCATGCCATAACCTTTCACTGTTTTGGCTAAAATAACCGTTGGCTGTCCTTCGTGATGAACCGCTTCATGATACGCCGCATACACCTTGGTTGGATCGTGACCACCACGGTTTAAACGCCACACATCGGCATCCGACATATTGGCAACCATTTCTAATAGTGCAGGATCTTTACCAAAGAAATTATCACGAGTGAATTTTCCGCCTTTAGATTTATAGTTTTGGTATTCGCCATCAACGGTTTCTTCCATTATTTTTAATAATTTTCCATCGGTATCACGCGCTAACAAAGGATCCCAATATTGTCCCCAAATGACTTTAATAACATTCCAACCCGCACCACGAAAAACACCTTCTAATTCTTGAATAATTTTTCCGTTACCGCGTACTGGACCATCTAGTCTTTGTAAATTACAGTTAATAACGAAAACAAGGTTATCAAGCTTTTCTCGACCCGCTAAGGAAATAGCGCCCAAGGATTCTGGCTCATCAGTTTCTCCATCACCTAAAAATGCCCATACTTTTCTTTGTTTAGTATCGGATAATTCTCTATCATTTAGGTATTTTAAAAAACGCGCCTGATAAATGGCTTGAATAGGCCCTAATCCCATGGAAACGGTAGGAAACTGCCAAAAATCAGGCATTAACCAAGGATGTGGATAGGAGGATAATCCTTTACCATCGACTTCTTGGCGAAAATTTTTCATTTGATCTTCGGTAATTCGCCCTTCTAAAAAAGCTCTTGCATAAATACCTGGCGAGGAATGACCTTGAAAATAAATTAAATCACCTTCTTGGCTATCATTAGCGGCTTTAAAAAAGTGATTAAAACCTACATCATATAAAGTAGCTGAAGAAGCAAAACCGGCAAGAGAAGCAGCAGAGAGAGCGGTAGAAGCTGAAAAGCAAGCCGTCATTGCAGCACAAAAAGCGGCTGAAGATGAAGTGGCAGCCGGTGAAGCAAAAGTTAAAGAACAAGTAGAAGCTGAGAAAACGGTTGCACAAAAGGCAACYGAAACAGAAGCTAGGAAAGCGAAGTCAGTTAAAGAGGTTGCGCGTAAGCCTGATAAAAAGAAGGGTGTATCTAAGCGACCAGCACGTACGTTGCACGTTGATTCGAAATCTCGACGTAAGAAAAAAGGCTCTAATAAAGGGCGTGGTTTGCGTTTAGAGTCAGATGACAAACATGCGTTTGAAGTTCCGACTAAAACAATTACTTATAACGTTGAAATCCCAGAAAGCATCATCGTGTCTGATTTAGCTCAGCGTATGAATGTTAAGGCCGGTGAGGTTATAAAGATCTTAATGGGGCTTGGAACGATGGCGACTATTAACCAGCCATTGGATCAAGATACGGCTGTTATCGTTGTGGAAGAAATGGGTCATACAGTGACTCTTCGAAGCGATGAAGATATCCAAGCTGAATTATTGGCTGATGTGATTAAGCAAGACGGTGTAGATATACCACGTGGTCCCGTTGTAACCATTATGGGGCACGTTGATCACGGTAAAACAYCGCTGCTTGATTATATTCGTAAAAGTCGTGTTGCAGCCGGTGAATCGGGCGGCATTACTCAGCATATCGGTGCGTATCGTGTGCAACAAGGCGAGAGCATGGTGACCTTTATTGATACACCAGGGCATGCTGCGTTTACTGCTATGCGTGCACGTGGCGCTCAAATCACAGATTTAGTTATTTTGGTAGTAGCGGCTGATGACGGCGTGATGCCACAAACCAAAGAAGCGGTTGAGCATGCAAAACAAGCTGGCGTGCCAATGATTGTTGCTGTTAATAAGATGGATAAAGACGGTGCGCAACCAGATCGCGTGAGAAATGAGTTGGCTCAAATTGAAGTAACGCCTGAAGAATGGGGCGGTGATACGCAATTTATCAATATATCTGCGCTAAAAGGTGATGGCGTAAGTGAGCTTTTAGAGGCCATTGCACTGCAAGCTGAGTTGTTAGAATTAAAAGCACCGATTGATGTGCCAGCGATAGGCGTTATTGTTGAGTCACGTATCGATAAAGGTCGTGGCCCCGTGGGTACTGTTCTTGTTCAAAAAGGCACGTTGCGTATAGGTGACTATATTGTAGCGGGCGAAGCACATGGCCGTGTTAAAGCGATGTTTGATGAACACGGAAAACCTGTAAAAGAAGCAACGCCAGCGGTACCAGTTGAAGTGCTAGGTCTTTCTACAGCAACGGAAGCAGGGGTTGAAGTATACGCTGCGCCTAATGAGCGAAAAGCACGTGAAATTGCGGTGTTCCGTCAAAACAAGTCTAGGCAAGCTAAGCAGGCTAAACAACGCGCACAAAAAATGGAGCAAGCCTTCTCGCAAATGGAAGACGGCGACAGTGCGACACTTAATATTTTATTGAAAACTGACGTTCACGGCAGTTTAGAAGCGTTAGTCACATCGCTTACAAACTTGTCTACCGATGAAGTTAAAGTGGCTATTGTTGCAGGCGGTATTGGCGGCATTAACGAAAGCGACGTGAACTTAGCAGCCGCATCGGATGCCTTGATTGTGGGCTTTAATACCCGTGCGGATGCTAATGCAAGACGCATGATTGAAAACCGCGGTGTATCAGTGCGTTATTACAGTATTATTTACGATGTAATAGATGACGTGAAAGATGCCTTGTCGGGCTTGTTGACTCCAGAAATCAAGGAACAAATTGTTGGTATTGCAAATGTACGTGATGTATTTATGTCACCAAAATTGGGCGCGATTGCGGGCTGTATGGTGACAGAAGGTTTCGTTAAAAGAGACCTACCGATACGTGTGCTACGTGACAATGTTGCGATCTATGAAGGCCAGCTTGAATCATTAAGGCGCTTTAAAGATGACGTGCAAGAAGTTAAAAACGGCATGGAATGTGGTATTGGCGTGAAAAACTATAACGATGTGCAAGAAGGCGACCAAATCGAAGTGTTTGAGCGCATAGAAGTTAAGCGTAAGCTATAAGCGACGATAAATGCCTAGAGAATTTTTACGTTTTCAGCGTGTTGAGCGCCAACTTCAGCGTGAGCTAGCTGAGGTCATTCAACGAGACCTTCGTGACCCTGAAGTGGGTTTTGTAACGGTCAGTGGTGTGGACGTTACTAAAGACTTGGCAGTAGCAAAAGTGTTTGTTAGCGTGCTTACAACATCAGATAATGAAAACAAAGCAGCCAGTGTTGAAGCGTTAAATCATGCGTCAAATTATATCCACGGCATGGTGTCAAAAAGAATGCGCATGAGAATGGTGCCGGAGTTGCGTTTCTTTTTGGATGAGTCTATAGAGCAAGGTATAAAGATGGATGCGCTGCTTAGGGCAACGGATCCAAGTAAAGATAAGTAACACGTGTCAAATCGAGTAAAGAAAGGCCGCGATATTAGCGGTATTCTTGTTTTAGATAAGCCACTACATATCTCGTCAAACAGGGCGGTTCAAATTGTAAAACGGCTTTACGGAGCGAAAAAAGTGGGCCATACAGGCAGTTTGGATCCATTGGCGTCCGGTGTGCTACCAATCTGTTTAGGGCATGCGACTAAAGTGTCGCAATATTTATTGGCTTCCGATAAAACCTACCAATTCACGATGAAATTAGGTCAAACGACCGCCACTGGTGATGTTGAGGGTGATGTTGTATTAGAACGGTCAATACCTGATATAAGCGGTGCCGATTTAAATCAGTTGATTGAGCAATTTACTGGCGTCATTGAACAAATCCCGCCTATGTATTCAGCGCTCAAGCATAATGGGCGGCGGCTTTATGAGTTAGCAAGAAAAGGTGAAGTGGTTGAACGCCCTGCTCGAACAATTACCATTAAACGCTTGACGTTAATGGAACAAACGGACGATAGTTTGACGCTTGAGGTTTGCTGTACAAAGGGTACTTATGTGCGGACATTGGCCGAAGATATGGGCGAACAACTCGGTTGTGGGGCGCACGTTACCTTCTTGAGGCGAATTCAAACAGGGCCCTTTATGCTCGATAAGGCAGTCACTATTGAGCAACTTGAGTCGTTAAAAGATGAGCTGCCTTTATTGGATGCCAAGCTGGATAGTTTGGATATGGCGATACAAGAATACCCAGTGATTAGTTGCAGCGATGAACAAAAAAGCGAATTGTGTTTTGGTCGTCAAATACAGTTTGAAGGGCTAGAAAATAAGCTGTTGATTCGTTTGAATGATGTTAACGGTGATATTTTTGGTCTCGGTAAATACGTGGATAAAAACCAATTGGCCCCGGTTAGAATTTTTGCATGAAAACAAGTCAGTCAGCATTCGCTTTATGGCTTGTTAGCTAGCGTCAGCGGGAGTACAATACGCTGTTTTTTCAAGATTAATATAATAGAAAGTGGAGTAAGGAATATGTCGTTCGGTACAGAACAAAAGCAAGAAATTGTTAAAGAATATGCGTTATCAGAAGGTGATACAGGATCTCCAGAGGTTCAAGTTGCTTTGTTAACGGGGAGAATCAACTATTTGACACCGCATTTTTCTGAGAACAAAAAAGATCACCACTCACGTCAAGGTTTGTTAAGAATGATTAACCTCCGCCGTAAGCTTTTAGATTACTTAAAAGGCAAAGACGTAGAACGTTACCGTGCATTGATTGCACGTTTAGGTTTAAGAAAATAGACAAACAATAGGCAGATAAACAGTGAATCCAGTAAAAAAAGAGTTCCAGTTCGGTAATCAAACAGTATCTTTTGAAACGGGCGAAGTTGCTCGTCAAGCAGACGGTGCAGTATTGGTAGAAATAGATGGCACAATCGTTTTAGTAACGGCTGTAGGTAAACGTTCCGGTGGAGAGAATAATTCTTTCTTCCCGTTAACCGTTAACTACCAAGAAAAAACTTACGCCGCTGGTAAAATTCCAGGCGGTTTTTTTAAGCGTGAAGGTCGCCCAAGTGAGAAAGAAACACTAACGTGTCGTCTTATCGATCGTCCGATTCGTCCATTGTTTCCAAAAGGTTACAAAAATGAAACTCAAATTATTGCGACTGTTATTTCGCTAAACCCAGAAGTTGATCCAGACATTCCAGCTTTACTAGGTGCATCAGCAGCGTTGGCCATTTCAGGACTTCCTTTTGATGGCCCAATTGGTGCTGCACGCGTTGGTTACATCAACGGTGAATATGCATTGAATCCATCAAAATCAGCATTGGCTGACTCTAAATTAGATTTAGTAGTCGCTGGCACATCAGATGCTGTGTTAATGGTTGAGTCTGAAGCTGACTGTTTATCTGAAGATATTATGTTGGGTGCGGTGACGTTTGGTCATGAACAAATGCAAGTAGCCATCACAGCGATTAACGAATTGGCAGCTGATGTTGGCAAGCCTCGTATGGAATGGACTGCACCAGCGACTAACGATGCGTTAGTAGAAAAAGTAGCTGGCCTTGCAACAGCAGGTATTGCTAATGCTTACACGGTATTAGTTAAACTTGATCGCCAAGTTAAATTGAAAGAAGTACGTGCTGATGTGTTGGCTCAATTAGAAGATGAAGATGCTGACGAAGTAAAAGGTGTTTTCTCTTCATTAGAAAAGAAACACGTTCGCGAATTAGTGCTTTCAACTAAAAAACGTATTGATGGTCGTGATTTATCGACTGTTCGTGAGATTCACGTTCGCACCGGTGTATTGCCTCGCGCACACGGTTCAGCCTTGTTTACACGTGGCGAAACACAAGCATTGGTAGTTGCAACATTAGGTACAGACCGTGATGCGCAAATGATTGATGCGGTTGAAGGTGAATACCGTGATCACTTCATGTTGCATTACAACTTCCCTCCATTTTGCGTAGGTGAAACTGGTTTTGTTGGTTCACCAAAAAGACGCGAAATTGGTCATGGTCGTTTAGCTAAACGTGGTATTCAAGCGGTATTGCCTAGCCAAGAAGATTTCTCATACGTATTGCGCGTAGTAGCTGAAGTAACTGAATCTAACGGTTCAAGTTCAATGGCCAGTACTTGCGGTACAAGTTTGGCATTGATGGATGCTGGTGTACCTATGAAAGCCCCAGTTGCTGGTATTGCGATGGGTCTTATCAAAGAAGGCGAAGACTTTGCTGTCTTGTCTGACATTCTAGGTGACGAAGATCACTTAGGTGATATGGACTTTAAAGTATCCGGTACAGATTCTGGTATTACTGCGTTGCAAATGGACATTAAAATCCAAGGCATCACGCACGAGATTATGTCTACTGCTCTAGAGCAAGCTAAAGCGGGCCGTTTGCATATCTTAGAAAAAATGAATGCAGTGCTTGCGACTGGTCGTGATGAAATGTCTGATTTTGCGCCGCGCATCCTCACCATTAAAATTGACCCTGCGAAAATTCGCGATGTGATCGGTAAAGGCGGCGTAACCATTCGTGCCATTACAGAAGAAACAGGCGCATCAATTGATATTACTGATGATGGCTTAGTAAAAGTAGCTTCTGTAGACCGTGAAGCGGGCGAAAAAGCACTGAAACGCATTGAAGATATTACAGCTGAAATTGAAGTAGGCAGAATTTACGAAGGTAAAGTTGCGCGCTTAATGGACTTCGGTGCATTCGTTACTATCTTGCCAGGTAAAGATGGTTTGGTTCATATTTCTCAAATTTCAGAAGACCGTGTTGAGAAAGTGAGCGATAAATTATCTGAAGGTGATATGGTTAAGGTCAAAGTGCTTGAAGTAGATCGCCAAGGCCGTGTTCGCTTAAGCATGAAAGAAGTTGACTAATTTTTATTTTATTTTATTGGTATTTAAAAAGACATGTCTGAATCTAGAATAATTAAAAAATACCCTAATCGCCGTTTATATGACACGGAGATTAGTAAATACGTAACGCTTAATGATGTGCGTCAGCTAATTATTGAGAAAGAGCCGGTTAAGGTTATTGATGCTAAGTCGAAAGATGACTTAACCCGTAGCGTGTTTTTGCAAATTATTCTTGAACAAGAAGAAGACGGTGACCCCATGATGAGCGCTGAGATGCTAGAGCAGCTTATTCGTTTCTATGGCGACCCGTTCCAACATAACTTCGCCAATTACTTAGAACGCTCAGTTAAACTGATTGCTGAGCAACGCTCTAAAGTTAGGTCATCGATAGAAAAAGCAAGTGATCCATTTGCAATGATGACGACTTTGGCAAACCGTAATATGGAAATGTTTAAAGATATGCAAGATGGTTTGATGAAGAAGGTGATACCTTCATCGGATAAAAAGAAATAGAAATAGTAGGTTAGAATTATATTGATAAAAAAACCTCATTTTTGAGGTTTTTTTATGCCCAAAATAAACAGAGTTAATAGGGTGCGTTAGCACTTTATTTGATAAATGAGTAAACTGAACGGTATGGATAATCAACAACAGCCTATGGGTTTTGATAGCGAACATTTTTTAAAAACGCTCACTCAAAAACCCGGTGTTTATCAAATGATAGATCACCGAGATGGTTGTATTTATGTTGGTAAAGCTAAAAACTTAAAAAAGCGCGTTTCCAGTTACTTCAACAAGTCCGATAAAGACCCAAAAAAGAAAGTGATGCTGTCACATGTGCAACGTATAGATATTGTTGTTACACATACAGAAGGTGAGGCGTTACTACTTGAAAGTCAGTTAATTAAGCAGTTAAAGCCCCGTTACAATATTTGCTTAAGGGATGATAAAAGTTACCCTTATATTTATTTGTCATCGCATCATGATTTCCCACGATTAACGTTTCATCGTGGTGCGAAAAATAAGAAAGGGCAGTACTTTGGTCCTTACCCAAGCGCCGGTGCGGTTAGAGATAGCATGCACGTTTTGCAGAAGCTCTTTACTGTCAGGCAGTGTGATGACAGCTATTACAAGAATCGATCGCGTCCATGCCTGCAATACCAAATTAAACGCTGTACAGCGCCGTGTGTAGGCCTGATAAGCGAGAAAGACTACCAAGATGACGTAGACCATACTGTTTTGTTTCTTGAAGGCAAAAACAACCGGCTTATTAATGGGCTGGTGAAAAAAATGGAACGCTCAGCTGACGATTTGAATTTTGAAAAAGCCGCGCAATTTCGTGATCAGATTGCCCAGCTACGGAAAATTATGGAACGCCAATACGTGAGCGGAAAAGAGGGTGATATTGATGTACTGGCCTGTGCCATCGAGCAAAATATAGCCTGTGTACAGGTGTTTTTCATTCGTAATGGGCGGCACTTAGGCAACCGTACTTTTTTCCCTAAAATGCCTAACGGAAAAATCGAGCAAGAAGTGTTGAGTGCATTCTTGTTGCAGTTCTACTTAGATAAAAAGTTGCCGAAAACGCTCATATTAAGTCACGATTTAATAGAACGTTCCTTGATGCAAGAGGTTATTAATGAAAGGGCGGGTAGAACCGTAAACCTTATTAATAAACCGCGCTCAGATAGGGCTCGGTGGTTGAAAATGGCAAAGAACAACGCGGAAACAGCTTTAAGGCAAAAAATTGAAAGTAGAGAAAATACGCGTGACAGATTATCGAAGTTGACGGATTTGCTTGAGATGGGTAATACGATTAAGCGAATGGAATGTTTCGATATCAGTCATATACAAGGCGACCATACCGTCGCGTCATGCGTGGTATTTAATGAAGAAGGCCCACTAAAAGCTGATTACCGTCGTTTCAATATAACGGGTGTTAAAGCAGGGGATGACTATGCGGCACTGTCGCAAGCTGTATCAAGACGATTTGTTAGAGCAAAAAACAAGGAACACGAGTTACCCGATATCTTGATTATTGATGGTGGCAAGGGGCAGGTGAGTGCCGTTACGCAGGCTTTACGGAAAATTGATGCGCCAGAGGTGTTTGTTATCGGTATTTCTAAAGGCAGTGATAGAAAAGTTGGTTTGGAAAAAATTGTCAGAGCAAGTGATGGTAAGCAGTTAATTTTTCCATCCGATGAACCGGCGTTATTGGTTGTGCAACAAATTAGAGATGAAGCGCATCGCTTTGCCATTAGTGGGCACAGGCAACAACGTGGTAAAGCGAAAAAGAAGTCAGCTTTGGAACAGGTTGATGGTTTAGGCCCGAAGCGTCGTCAGCAATTATTAAAACAGTTTGGCGGCCTACGTGAAATACAGTCCGCCGGTGTTGATGATTTGTGTACTGTAGAGGGAATTAATACAGCCTTAGCACAACGTGTTTACGATTTTTTTCATGACGGTTCCAGCGTATAAAAATGTTATCATGCGCAAGTATTTTCACACATTCAATTAAATGATTCTTAACCTCCCCACCATTTTAACGTTACTGCGTATTGCATCAATACCGGTGATTATGTTGGTCTTTTATTTGCCGATTGAAGAATCAAGAATGTGGTGCTCCATCATTTTTATAGTGGCCTCATTAACGGACTGGTTTGATGGCTTCTTAGCTAGAAAAATGAACTTACAGACAGCATTCGGGGAATTTCTTGACCCAGTGGCAGATAAGTTGATGGTGGTCATTCTTCTGGTGCTTATCGTGCAAGCAGATCCGTCGGTTTACATTGCTATACCAGCGGCTATTATAATTGGTCGAGAGGTCTCCGTTGCGGCATTACGCGAATGGATGGCTGAGCTAGGCGAGAGTGCATCGGTTGCC
>JAESRY010000018.1 GCA_016764415.1 Cycloclasticus sp.
ACGGGTGTTATTCAGAATATATATGCATTAGCTGAGGTTGCTGAAGATAAAGGTATTGTTTTTCATACCGATGCTATTCAATCGGCAGGAAAGATGACAGTAAACTTTAATCAGTTAAACGTTAATTTAATGTCCCTGTCTGCGCATAAACTATATGGCCCTAAGGGCGTTGGCGCGTTAATTGTTGATAACAAAACGGACGTAACGCCTCTGTTATTAGGTGGTGGACAAGAGTTTGGCTTTCGGCCTGGTACAGAAAATGTGCCGGGTATTATTGGTTTTGGGCGTGCGGCACAGTTGGCTCGAGAGCAGAACAGCGAACGCGTTGAGCACTTATTAGCGTTAAGAAATAAGCTAGAGGCGGGTATTGGCAGTATTAACGGCTTAACGGTTGTTGCGCAAGGTGTAGAGCGGTTGCCGAATACCTGCCAAATTTTAATGGATAACGTGGATGGTGAGATGTTGCTAATGCAACTTGACCAAAAAGGCGTGGCGGTCTCTAGCGGTTCAGCTTGTTCAAGCAATAGCAAAAAACCCAGTTCTGTTCTTAAAGCCATGGGCTATACAGACAAATTAGCGCTTAGCGCGATTAGAGTCAGCTTAGGTCAACAAAATACGTTAGCTGACATCGCTGAGTTCGTCAGTACTTTAAAGGCTATCGTTAACCATTAACTTACTGGGTGTAACACGCTCCAGATTCACTGCTAATGACAACGTTTAACAGGCTTTCGACCGCGTCATGAATGCTGTTTTTTTTGTAGCTTTCAACACCTGGGTGCGTTTTCTTTCTTATGGGTAATTCGCATGGGCCGGGGATAAAAACATTACTAACGACGGTCGTGTCTTCCAATTCGTCGGCTAGCATCATTGCGAAGCTTTCTATGCTTGTTTTCGATACACCGTATGCACCCCAGTAGGCTTTGCTTTGGCGTGCAGACGAATCTGAAATAAAAGTAATAGAGGCGTGTTCAGATTGTTGCAATAGGGGTAAGCAAATTTTGCTCATTAAGGCGGCTGCATTAACATTCACCTGCTGAACCTTTAACCACTCAGAACTGTCCTGACTACCAATAGGGCCAATTGCCCCAATATGACATGCAGCATTAACTATACCATCTAACCTTTTGAATTCATTAAATATTGAATTTATAAATTGTTTGTAACTGTCTTCTTCTGTTTGCGCTAAGTCGAAAGAAACAATGGCAGGAGTAGGGTAGCTAGCGGCTTCAATTTCATCGTAAAGCGCGTCTAATTTACTTTCATTTCGCCCAGTTAAAATAACCGTTGCGCCATATTTAGCTAAGGCCAGCGACGTCGCTTTACCTAATCCGCCCGTAGCGCCAGTTACAAGGTATACACGGCCTTTCAGTTGGCCTTCTTTAATCTCTTGTGCAACAACGGGTAGCGTTTTATTCATCTTTAGGGTTGCCGATAAGCGTCTGTTTGCGAATTGATTTCTCAATGGGCTCGACATCGGGAATTAATTTGCGTGTTTCAATACCCAACTCTTTAAATTTACGTGCATTAGGGAACACTTGGCGTTCTAACGAGCCAATAGCTTTATTGTAATGGTCGACACTCTTATCTAAAGAACTCCCCACCTTGTCCATGTGTCCAACAAAGGTCGCTAAACGGCCGTACATTTCTTCGCCGAGTTTACGAATAGCTTCAGCGTTTTCTGTACTGGCTTGTTGGCGCCAGCCAAAGGCGATAGCACGTAGCAGAGCAACCAAGCTGGTTGGAGTTGCTAAAATAACGTGTTGGGCTAGCGCGTCTTCAAGCAGGTCATGGTCTTGTTCAAGGGCGGCACTTAAGAATTGATCTCCAGGGATAAATAACACGACGAAATCCGGTGTGTTTTTAAATTGTGACCAATAAGCTTTCCTAGATAGCTCTTTAACACGGTCTCTGACTTGTTTAGCGTGTCGAATTAATTCTACCTTACGCTCAGCATCATTGGTTTTTTCTGTTGCGTTTAGGTAAGCATCTAACGGCGTTTTAGCATCAACAACAATGTCACGTCGATCAGGCATACGAATAATCATATCGGGACGCATAGCGCCTTCTGCGGTATTTAGATTTTCTTGCTCAAAAAAATCACAGTGTTCAACAAGTCCCGCAAGTTCAGCGAGTCGTTTAAGCGTTAGTTCACCCCATTGCCCGCGTACCTCTGGCCGTCTTAGGGCTTGCACAAGGTTCCTGGTTTCACTTTGCAGTTGGTTTTGAGTTTCAGTCATATTCTGTAAATACTGACTGATTGAACCAAACGTTTGTTGACGGTCGCTTTCTAGCTTTTTAAGTTGCTGATCAGTTTGTTTAAGAATTTCTTTTATCGGTGAAACCATATCGCCGAAAGACTTTTCTTTCTCATTCAAACGCGTTTCTGCTTGCTGTTGTTGCTTACTGAAATTCTCTTTGGCGAGCCTTAAAAACTCTTCATTATTTTCACGTAATGCTTGGCCAGACAACGCTGCAAAACTGTCACGAAAACGTTGCACCATTTCTTCTTCGTCTACTTTTGCTTTTTCACCTAATTCACTTTCGATAGCTTGACGTGCTTCATGTTCCACAAGGCGGCGCTGTAGTGTTTGATTAGCACGCATCAAAAATAAATAACCGGCAATAAAGCCGATGGCGAGACCTGCAATAAGCAATAACAATTCGTTCATTTCTAGCATTCTATGGGGTGCTTTTGTATTAGTAATTGAAAGATGTCCAATAATTCGCTTGGCTTGTCGACTATCGCATCAGCCTGCCAATGATTAATGTCATCAGTTTCCATAATGTAGCCGTATGCGCAGGCGATGGTCTTTAAACCAGCGAGCCGGCCGGCCTTAATGTCACGCTCTGCATCACCAATGTAAAGGGCGTTTCTTGGGTTTATATTCAACTGCTTACAAGCCAGGTGAATAGACTCAGGATGTGGCTTAGCATTTTTAACTTGATCACCACTGACAACGCAAGTTGCTCGGTCGTAGAGCTCAAGTTTCTTTAATAGAGGAACGGTTAGGTACTCGGGCTTATTGGTAACGATACCCCAAGGTACCTGCTTATCTTCTAGGTAGTTTAATACGTTCGCCAAACCGCTGAAAAGTGTCGATTCATTGGCAATATTTTGTTGGTAATGATGAATAAGTTCTAACTTAATTTTTTCGTGAAAATCATCGCTTAACTCAGAGCCAAACCCTAATGCAATAAGACCGTTAGCGCCGTTAGACACCGTAGGGCGTATTGTTCCGTACGCTAATGGTGCTAATTGATGCTTGAGCAGTACGTGATTTAAGGCGTTAGCCAAGTCAGGGGCGGTATCGACCAATGTGCCATCAAGGTCGAATAAAACAACATCAATTTGCCAATCTTGCATGGTTATGGGTGTTGCAAGTTAAGACGTTTTTTTAAATACACAAATGTAATTAACGCTGATGTTGTTAGTCATTGAGAATGATTTGCTGATGAGGTTGTACTCAATACCACGACTATCAAGCAGTTCTAAACCAGCCTGTCTTGCCCACGATGCTAACTCAGACGGTTTGATGAAACTGGCGTAATCATGCGTCCCTTTTGGCAACATGCCCAACAGGTATTCAGCACCAACAATGGACAACAAATATGACTTTGGGTTTCTGTTTAATGTTGAAAGAAATACATAGCCACCGTCTTTCACTAATGTTGAGCATGCTTCAATAATAGAGACCGGATCAGGCACGTGCTCTAACATCTCCATGCAGGTTACGCAGTCAAAACCATTTGGTTTTTGCTGTGCTAATTTCTCAACGCTGATGTGTTGATAGTCCACCTTAACGCCTGTGTCTAAACCATGTAAATCGGCCACATCAAGCAGTTCTTTTCCTAAGTCTATGGCCGTTACGTTAGCGCCTTTAATAGCCATTGATTCAGATAAAATCCCGCCACCACAACCAACATCAAGGACGTCTTTGCCTGCTAAAGAAACAGTTTTATCAACTAAATTAAGACGAAGCGGGTTAATTTGATGAAGCGTTTTGAAATCACCTTCAGGGTCCCACCAATGGGAAGYCATTGAGCTGAATTTCTCGATTTCGCTTGGGTTAACATTGTCTTGTGTTTGATTCATTCAGTTATTTTACACCGCTTTAACGTGATTGATGATGGAATGGCTCTATTTTCTCATGCCATTGTTGAGCTTTGTTGAGCAGTGCTTGTTCATCCATGGTGAGTAAGGTGCGGTTTCTCATCAAGCATTTTCCAGCCACCCAAACAGAATCTATTTGAGAGCGGTTTGCTGAATAAATGAGCGTTGAARTGACGTCGTAGACCGGCTGCGTTTCAATACTGTTTAGGTTAATTGATTGTATGTCAGCTTGCTTGCCGATTTCGATAGAGCCGATTTTATCGTCTAAACCCATCGCTTTAGCCCCATTGATGGTGCCCATGCGAAGGGCCTGATAAGCGGGTAGGGCATCGGCTTTTTTACTCTCGCCTTTTGCTAATAATGCAGCTGTTCTTATTTCGCCGAGCATATCAATATCGTTATTGCTGGCTGAACCATCAGTGCCAATGGTCRCATTAACGCCGGCAGCTAATAAGGCAGAGACAGGGCAAATACCACTGGCCAACTTTAAGTTTGATTCTGGGCAATGAATTACGTGGACACCATGCTTTACGAGTAGCGCAATGTCATCGTCATTTAACGCGGTCATATGAACGCTCATTAAATCAGGGCTTAATAGGCCTAATTCATTAAGCCGTTGAAGAGGGCGCTTTTTATGCTCGTCGATGGATTGATTAATCTCATGCTCTGTTTCATGAGCATGAATATGCATCCCCATGCCCAATTCATCCATAATAGTTTGAATAGTCGTCAAAGAGTCGTCGGAAACGGTGTAGGGTGCATGCGGGGCAAATGAAAAACTAATCAAGTCGTCATGATTAAAACGGTCGCGTACCGCCAAACCTTTGCTGATGTATTCGTCTAAGTTTTTAGCCCAACGGGTTGGAAAATCAATAACAGGTATGCCAATGTTCGCTCTAATGCCCGCTTTAACGACTGCGGATGCTGTTTGATCAATAAAGAAATACATATCATTGAAGCAAGTGGTTCCGCCACGAATCATTTCGGCAATGGCTAATTCGCTACCATCCTTTACAAAACTCTCATCAGCTAGAGCCGTTTCAGCGGGCCATATATGTTCGTTCAACCATTCATGAAGCGGCATGTCATCGGCTAGCCCTTTTAATAAGCTCATGGCAGCGTGCGTGTGTGCGTTAATAAATCCAGGCAGTAGCGCGTGATGAGCTAATTCTATACATTCAGTTGCTTGGTATTTGTCTGCATTTAATTGCGGCAATATATCAACGATAACCCCGTCATTGATGATAATGGCGTGATGATCTAATACACTATTTTCTTGGTCTACCGTTATAATCCAACGGGCATTAATTTGAAGGTTTACTTGCATAAGATGATTAAAAAAGAAACGTTGTTATATGATTCTATTAGGCCCGTTATATGGCGCGACGATGGTTTGTATTTGCTTGATCAACGTGAACTGCCAATGCAAGAAGTATATCGCCATATAAACAGTACGCAAGCCCTGTATGAAGCGATAAAAGACATGATGGTTCGTGGTGCGCCGGCAATTGGTATTGCAGCTGCCTATGGCGCTGTTATCGCAGCGAAAGAGAGCGCAGAAGACCCGGGTTCGAATTTTATTGATGGCTACTACCAACGGCTAGATTATTTACTTTCATCAAGGCCAACGGCGATTAATTTATTTAATGCGCTTGAAGCGGCTAAAAACCTTACTGACCCCATCGGTAATGCGCTCGATTGGGCGCACGAATGGTTAGCGAATGATATAGCTGCTAATAAAAGCATTGGACTGTCTGCGAGCGAATTATTGGGCGCTAACACTAACGTCCTTACGCATTGTAATGCGGGTGCATTAGCAACAGGTGGTTATGGAACGGCTCTTGGTGTTATTCGTTGCGCTTATCAACAAGGTAAAATAAACCGTATTTATGCTGGCGAAACGCGTCCTTGGAACCAAGGCGCTAGGTTAACACTGTGGGAGTTTCAAAAAGATAACATACCGGCTAGTTTAATCGCCGATAGCGCAGCCGCGTCTTTAATGCACAAAGGCATGATTGATTGGGTGATAGTGGGCGCGGACAGTATTTGCATGAATGGCGATATTGCTAATAAAGTGGGCACGTATTCACTGGCGGTGTTGGCTAAACATCATGGCGTAAAATTTATGGTAGCAGCGCCTATGACGACGATTGATGCCAATGCCCAAACAGGCGCAGATATTATTATTGAGCAACGAGCAGCCGATGAAATTCTTCCGGAATATTACGCCAATACGCAGATAAATGCGCTAAACCCCGTGTTTGATGTGACGCCTGCAGAGTTGATATCGGCGATTGTCACAGAAAAAGGCGTGATTGAGTTGCCGAATGCCAGTAAAATGCAGCAATTAATCAACAACGTTAAACATTAATCCATGAACCAACTATTAGCCATTGCCGCAGGTGGGTCAATTGGTGCCGTTATGCGCTACCTTATGTCCACGGGCATGCATAATTGGCTAGGGCGCGGATTCCCATACGGAACCTTAGCTGTCAATGTGCTGGGTTCACTGCTAATGGGGCTTTTGTATGAATTGTTTTTACAACGGATGAACGTTTCACCAGAATTAAGAGCTGTTTTATTGGTTGGATTTTTAGGTGCATTCACAACGTTTTCAACGTTTTCTATTGAATCCATACAATTAATTGAACAGGGCGATATTATTAAAGCCATTATCAATGTATTAACGAATGTTGTTTTATGCATTTTAGCCGCTTGGGGTGGCTTACAATTGGTGCGACACTTTTAGTCATCATTCACAAACAACCACATAGTAGGAAAGGGACATGCTTGACCCACAACTTTTAAGAAATAACCCAAATGATGTTAAAGAAGCTATGCAAAAGCACGGCTCAGATCTGGATTTGGACAGCTTTAACGCCCTTGAATCTAAGCGTAAAGAGATTCAAGTTAAAACGCAAAACCTTCAAAACGAACGTAACAAGAGTTCAAAGTCGATTGGTATGGCGAAAGCTAAAGGCGAAGATATTCAACCGTTACTTGATAGTGTGGCGCAACTGGGTAATGACCTTAAAGAAGCCGAAGCACAATTGAGTGACGTTCAATCTCAGTTACATGATATTCAGCTGTCGTTGCCTAATATATTGGCGCCTGAAGTGCCCATTGGTAAAGATGAAGAAGATAACCAAGAGATAAGAAAATGGGGCAATATTCCACAATTTGATTTCGAGGCGAAAGACCACGTAGACCTTGGGCAATCATTAAGGGGTATGGATTTTGAAGCGGGCGCAAAAATCGCGGGTTCTCGTTTCGTTACGTTATGCGGCCCACTAGCCAGACTGCAACGTGCGCTCACTCAGTTCATGTTGGATACCCACACGGAGCAACACGGCTATACAGAAACGTATGTGCCATATCTAGTTAATAAAGAGAGCCTATTTGGAACTGGGCAATTGCCTAAGTTTGAAGAAGACCTATTTAAAATGTCGGGTGACTCTCCTTATTACCTAATTCCTACAGCAGAAGTCCCCGTGACTAATTTGGTGCGCGACGAGATTATTAGCAACGACGATATGCCGTTGAAATATGCTGCGCATACGCCGTGTTTCAGAAGCGAGGCAGGTGCTTATGGGCGTGATGTTAGAGGGATGATTCGTCAGCATCAATTCGAAAAAGTAGAGTTGGTACAAATTGTAAAAGCGAGCGAGTCAGATGAAGCGCACGAGCAGCTTACGCAACACGCAGAGAATATTTTAAAAGCGTTGGAATTGCCGTATAAATTGTTGTTGCTCTGTTCTGGTGACACAGGCTTTTCATCAACCAAAACGTATGATTTGGAAGTTTGGTTGCCAGGCCAGCAAGCCTACCGTGAAATTTCATCTTGCAGTAATTTCAAAGACTTTCAAGCACGCCGCTTAAAAGCACGTTGGAGAAACCCAGAAACAGGTAAGCCGGAGTTAGTACATACTTTAAATGGATCGGGTTTAGCGGTTGGCAGAACATTAGTTGCAATTCTCGAAAACTACCAAACTAAAGAGGGAAAGATTCGAGTTCCTGACGCATTAAAACCTTATATGAAAATGGATGTGATTGGGTAGACTAAATTAAATCTGAAATATTAGTCAAAAAAATGGGGAGACAAAAGTCTCCCCATTTTAGTTTGAATGATTGAATTTTTTAAGTTTTAGATTCTAAGTCGAGAATAAATTTTTCCATTCCTAATTTTGCTAAGCTCGGTCTAAATTGGCTTTTATAGCTTTTGAGCATGCTAATGCCTTCTACAGTTAAATCATAAATTTTCCAGCTACCGGTCTTATTTGACAATTTATAATCAATAACAATTGGTGTACTTCCAGATTGTTCCATTGAACTTCTTACTTGAGCAGAATTTCCACTTTTTGACATACGAGGTTCACTAAACTTAAAAGTTTGTCCTTTATATAATGATAGACCTTTCGCATAGGAGTTAATCACTAAATCAATAAAGGCTTTTACAAAACGCTTTTGTTGCTCTGGTGTAGCTGATTTCCAGTTCTTTGAACCTATTGTTCTTTTTGCAAAGCCTTCTGAATCGATTGCTGGTAGAAGATTATTACGAACTAGTGTTTCAGCTAATTTAGTATTAGAAATCAATTCTTTTTGGTTCTTTTTTACTTCCGCAAGTAATTGATTTGCAACACCGCTTAAATAAATACTAGGGTTAATATTATCAGCGCTTGCAGTTTGAGCGTTGGAATAGAAAGAAAAACTAAGTAAAGTGATTAAAGCGATGAGCTTTATGAAAGAGGTTTTCATTATGTTGTCCATTTTAATGAGTTTCCAAAAACGATTTTGCAGTTGATAGTTTGCTATTTTATTAAAAAGCTAGTTTAACAAAAGCGCAGTTTAACAAAGATAATTATAAGCTGACTATCGGTTAAATGTAATAAGTTGTTAGTGGAGATGAATATAACTTAATCAATCTGAACATTAGCTGAATTATGTGACACAGTTCAAATTTTAATTAATCTCACCTTTATGACCCTGTTCATTACACAAAGTTACTTAGAAATTAAATACATCGAGCGGGTTTCGGTAAACCAGCAATTTTGGTGGCTTGTTTAGCAGGTCCTTCTGGAAACAATATTTGTAAGTATAGACTATTGCCTTTTTCCTTGCCTAAAGACTTAGCGAGGTATTTGACGAGGGGTCGTATGGAGGGACTTTTTTGAAATTCGTTATAAAATTGTCTAACATAATCAACCACTTCCCAATGATCGTTGGTCATATCGATTGTTTCCAATTCGGCAATGATTTTGGCAATTTCTACATCCCATTGACTAGAATCTAATAAATAACCATTTTTATCTGTTTTGATATGTAAGGGAAGGGATTGCAAAGTCGTATTACCAACTGATGACTTTATTTGCATCGATAGTTAGTGATACAAATTGTTCAAAATCGATAATGATAATCTGTTGACTTAAATGTTCAGTTAAAGCTCGAGCTTTGAGATCTGAATCAATAGCATAAATTGTCAAATTTTCTAAATGATTAATAGATTGATTTAAAACCGTTAGATCAAAAACACAGTCACCCATAAAAACCAACTGATCGCTATTGGTTGTCATGCGGTTTATTTGAAGATCAAACTCTGAACTCGATAGGTTTTTTTGAATTAAATGTAATGTCGGTTTTAAATTAGTTTCAGACATTAGAGACTCACAACTTGATTTGATTTTTCATGAAGCATTTTTATTTCATTTGTCGAGAGAGCTTCACAGCTTTCAATTAGTTTGTTTTTGCTTATCTTTCTGATCTCTAACGATTCTTGCTCTACATAAATATTCTCAATATCA
>JAESRY010000086.1 GCA_016764415.1 Cycloclasticus sp.
GAAACATCTCTGCGTGGACGAGTAACATGACGCGGAAAAACCTGGATGGCGTTTACGAAGATATTGATTACACCTACAACTCCGCCATCACCGCACATGGCATTAATACGAGAACCCCAGCTATCGTTCGCTTTAGCTTAGCATCCATGTTACTTCCCTTTTTTCATTGCGCGCTTAGAAAATAGACTATCACTGACCGGTATTCGATAATTCACATCAGTAAACAAGAATTCTGTTCGATGCCCTGTTTTATGGTTATCAATACTCAGCAGGTGCCTTGTTATAATGCCATCCACAGGCCTTATATCAGATGCAATTAACGTTTTAAGCGGCTTACCTTTGCTGTCCCAATAATCACTCTTTACGATCACCCATGTTTTAAGCTCTAACTCATATGGCCCTTTCGGGTTCCACGTTCTGAAGGTGTGAATACCGGGTAAAAATGATGCATTAGGAAAAATAGAGGCTGATGCAACTGAACCAAATATTTTAGACCTTACCTCTCCTAAGCGTTTTTCCATTGCTGGGCGAATGCGGTTGTAGTATTCCATCACTCTTGGGCGACCGAGTAAGAAGATATCACCGACACCCTCCATACCAAATTCCCAACCATGGCCATTGACGCTGGCATGAAATGAGTTTTGCATATCAACCGGCGGAAAAGGCTCACCATTATTCATCGCTCTACAGCCCGAATCATGTGTCCAACCCGCGTGATACGCATCGCCAACAAAGTTTTCTACGCCAAATTTCCAGTTTGCGCCAATAACAGATTTAATGGTACCGCCAACAAATTCTGTTCCGCCTTCTTCGTTGTCAAGAAGGGCATCTAGGTACCAGCGAAAATCGCCTAAGAACGCTTCTAACGTTGGGGCTGATTCATCAAACGTGGCGAAAATAAGGCCTTTATAACTGTCAATTTGAGCAACTTGTTTTAAACCCCAGTCTTCTTTATTGATATCACCTTCTTCATAGCAATATTCTTCGTGCATACCTTTTAGTTCACCTGCATTATCAAACGACCAGCCATGATAATTACATACAAAACGACGCGAATTACCCGCATCTGCATAGCAAATCTTATTACCACGGTGGGTACACGAGTTTAAAAATGCTTTAACTGAATTATCTTTTTGACGAACCACAATGACGCTGTCTTCACCCATATGCGTGGTGATGAAATCGCCAGGTTTAGGGATTTGAGAGTCGTGCGCTAGGAACAACCAACAGCGTGCAAAAATTTGGTAAAGCTCTTGTTCATAGATGGCTTGGTCTGCAAAAATTCTGCGGTCCACCCAACCTTTTTCGATGTCCATATATCTACTGTAATCTGGCCTTGGGCCGCTCAAGTTCTCTATTGCCATTGTGTTTTCCTTTTATTCACTGAAACCTCTTTTAATAGTAAGCGCCTTATTTTATTGGCGCAATGTTTTAAATCACTATTTTTAGCCTATGCCGCCACCGGCTACGTTTATGGTTTCACCTGTTATATACGACGCTTCATCTGCGGCTAAAAAGCAAATCGCCGCCGCCTCTTCTTCCGGTGTTCCGTATCGTTTCATTGGCGTATCGCGCAGGGTTTGATCAACCACGCCCTGCATACCTGCTTTGTCTATATCCGTTAAGGCACTGGTATTACGAGGGATTGCGCGTTCACCTTGATCAACACCACCTGGGTTGACGCAATTAACACGCACGCCGTGTTCAGCTAATTCCAATGCCAGACAAGTGGTGATAGCTTGCACCCCACCTTTGGCCGCGGAGTAAGGCACACGGTTAATACCCCGCGTAGCGACAGAACCAACGTTCACAATTGCGCCCGATTGTTGTTTCATCATGTATGGAATAACTGCTCGGCAACACCATAACGTTGGCCAAAGCGAACGGTTTATTTCTTTTTCAATTTGGTCATCGGGATATTCCCAAAATGGTTTCGCCCAAATGGTGCCCCCAACATTATGCACCGATACATCAATGCGACCAAAACTGGCAATAGTTGATTCCATCACCTTTTTTGCCCCCGCACTGGTTTCTAAATCCACGATACAAACTTCCGCAATGCCGCCGGCTTGTTGAATTTCCTGTTGAACTAGTTTGGCTTGTTCCTCAGCCCGGTCTGCAATCATCACGCTCGCACCTTCACGCGCAAACCGTAATGCACACGCTTTACCAATGCCTTGGGCAGCACCCGTTACCACCACCACCTTATCCGTAAACCGATCAGCCATATTCATCTCTTTTAAGTTTATGTTTACCTTCCAACAGGAAGGGCTTATATTTATGCTCCAATTTAACGAATTTACAGGATAAATGAAATGATTAATGTTGCCTTATACGGTTTTCCACTAAGTACCTACGTTAGAACTGCTCGCATCGCACTGGCTGAAAAGGGTGTTACTTACGAACTCTTCCCTTTCGAGCCCAACACACCGGATATGCAAGCCGTGAACCCAACGGGAAAAGTGCCTGCGTTTAAACACGGCGATTTTACCCTGTACGAAACACTGGCTATAACCAATTACATCGACGATGCGTTTGATGGCCCCGCTTTACAGCCTAGCGATGCAAAACAACGCGCTGTGATGAACCAATGGATTAGCTACATAAACGCGTACGTATTCCCTGTGATGGTGCATGAAATTGTATTATTCCGTTTTGAAATTCTACCCATGGACCAATCCGTTATTGATGCGGCTATTCCAAAAGCCAACGAACAGCTCGCGTTACTTGAAAAAACCTTAAACAACTCAGATTATTTAGCGGGCGACAGCGCGTGTTTGGCTGATTACTTCTTATACCCTATCCTTGCGTACATGGGCATGGTGCCTGAAGCCTCATTACTGGCTGATTATCCCAGTGTTTCTGCATGGAAAGCTCGAATGGAAGAAAAAAGCAGCGTTACGGGGTCTGCCCCTGCGTTGTAAGGGTTACATTATTATGAACAAAGGCCGCTTTTGCGGCTTTTTTCACATCTAGCGACAGATATTTCATGCTACAGTTAAATCAAGCCATTACCGCCCAATAGCATGTCATTAAGCCTTTCTCAACGTCTATCCATCAAGCGCTTTACCAAAGGTGAGCCTTCTCAACACGCCTCTATTGAACTCAACCATCGCCGGATTTTTATCTTGCCCAGCAAAGGCGGCTTAGCATTGGGTTTAGTTATTCTATTGATGCTCATTGCCTCCATCAATTACAACAACAGCATGGGATTTGTGTTTACCTTTTTATTGGCCGCAGCGGCGCAGGCCTCTACATTGTATAGCTTTAAGAATTTGTCGGGCCTTAGCGTTAGCCTTGCCAAATCACCCGCGTGCTATGCCGGGTTTTCTTCTCAAATTAATCTACGTATTAACGAGCCTAACCTACGAGAACGGTGGACTATTTCCGCAACACATTTAGCTGAACACACACTTTTTAATATTGAAAAAAATCAACAGCTTGCCGTTAGTTTATCTGTAAAACCGACTAAACGTGGTTGGTATAAACCCTCTACTATTACGCTTTCAAGCCAATTCCCNTTCGGATTTTTTCGTACTTGGTCGCCTTTATTATTTAACCAGCCGCTGTTGGTTTACCCCACGCCATTGGACACAGGCGTTATTATTTCGTCCGACCAACACCTCGACAACGAACTAGGGCGTTCCAGCTCAAAATCAGGAACGGATGATTTCGCGGGTCTAAAGCCGTATCAAACTGGTCACAGCTATAGGCATATAAATTGGAAAGCTTTGGCCGCCGAARAGGGGCTGTATAGCAACGAATTTTGCGCCGAACAAACGTCTGATATTTGGCTWGACTCGCAAGCTTGCAGCCATTTAAATACCGAAGCTATGCTTTCACAACTGTGCTATTGGGTCATTAATTGCGAAAACGATGGACTAAATTACGGCTTACGCTTGGCCAATATCGAACTTGAGCCTAGCCAAGGCACAAGCCACCAACAACTCTGTTTAAAAGAACTGGCTCTGTATGGCAACGCCTAATACCAAACCGCCTAGTCTTCCGCCAACGTTAGTTCGGTTGCTTTTAGTCATTGGTTTATTGCTTATTCTTCCCCATATTGGCAATTTAAAACCCATCTTTATTGCTGCCGGGCTCATTTTATTAACATGGCGCGCATCAACACTTAAGTTTCCGCGTTTACTGCCCAATAAGTGGGTATTAGCCCCCCTGTCAATTGGACTTGGCTTACTAGTTCTTAAAAGCTTTGGGATGTCTCTAGGGCCCGATGCTAGCAGTAGTTTACTGATTATTCTATTGGGACTTAAATTACTCGAATGTAAAACGCCTCGTGATGTACAAGCCGTCATCTATTTGTGTTTCTTTCTTCTTATCACACCGTTTTTATTCGATCAGCGTATTGAAATTGCCATTTACGCTTTAGGCATATTTTTCATGCTGTTGTTTGCTTTGACAATTAATAACACACAAGCTAATACCTTAAAAAATAGCCCGCTAATACGCTTATCGGGGACGGTGCTATTACAGGCTATTCCTTTAATGCTCATTTTTTTCATCTTCTTTCCACGAATGATTGGCCCTTTGTGGGCCATGCCAGATGAATCGTCTGCCATTAGCGGCGTTGGAGACACCATTAATCCTGGCGCTATTTCAAACTTAGCCCTCTCTGATGAGACGGCTTTTAGAGTTCGCTTTAACAGCAAGCCACCTGAACAAAAAAATCTTTATTGGCGTGGCCCCGTATTTTGGGACACCGACGGACGAACATGGAAGCATGGCTTATCTTCTAGTGCGGCCAAAACTCAAGAGACCGCCGGAATATTACAGTACCAATACACACTCATGATGGAGCCGCACCAACAGCTGTGGTTGTATGGCTTGGATACTCCTATTAGCGCGCCAAAAGGCGCCCGTTTAACTAGCGACAAACAATTATTATTAAAAAAGAAATTGAGCCGGAATATCTCTTTCGACATCACCTCTTCGCCTCACCTTAACAATACAGCGTTATCTAAAAACGACAAAGAGCGCGCCCTTGCCATTCCAGCCAATACCGATCTGCGAGTTATCGATTTAGCAAAGCGGTGGCAAGAAAGCAGCGGCAGTCCTCGAGACATCGTCAACAAAGCACTGCAGTTTTATAACAGCGAGTTTTATTACACGCTGCGGCCACCTTCTTTAGGTAAAAACCCTGTCGCAGAATTTTTGTTTGAAACCAAACGCGGTTTTTGCGGCCATTTTGCCACCAGTTTTGCCACCTTAATGCGAGCAGCTAACATCCCTGCTAAATTGGTAGCCGGTTATCAAGGCGGCGTTTATAACAAAATTGGTGATTTTTATAACATTCGACAAGCGGACGCCCATGTTTGGGTCGAGGTCTGGGATGGGAATAGCTGGATTCGAGTCGACCCAACCGCAGCCATTGCACCCAATAGAATAGAACACAGCGTTAATGCCTCTTTACAGCAAATAAATGGCAATATTAACTTTCTAATCACACCCCCTGATGGCCTCAAAAAATGGGTACGACAACTAACGTGGGCAATGCATAGTATTGATTACTATTGGCAAAGTGCCGTGCTGGCATACGGCCCCGAAAAACAACTCGAGTTCCTTTCTAATGTTGGTATTACCAAATGGGGGGATATGGTGATATGGCTTGCTAGCCTAAGCGGCTTAATACTACTCGTATCCGCGAGTTTTCTATTATATATACAAAGGCAGCGGCACGATCCTCTACAAAAATCCTACTTATCCCTATGTAAAAAGCTATCTAAAAAAACAGGGGAGAGGCAACAGCACGAAACTACAAGTGACTATTTTGAACATGTTATTCAGCAGCGACCAGACCTGTCAAACGAGCTAAGTACGTTAAGAACACAGTATTTAAACGCGCGATATGGCAACGCCGACGCGGCTAATTTCATCGCCTCGGCAAAAAAAATTAAAATTTAATATTTATACTCTGTTGCCTTGGCTTAACAAAGACCAAGCCCGTAACGCTTATTCGCACCGGTTTTTTATTCGCTTTTATCTTCAGCTTTCTTAACGCGTATTTTTTGGTCGCCCACATCTTTATTGTTTAAATGCTTGATGGCCGCTTTTGCGTCACCTGATTTCGGCATATCAACAAAGCCAAAGCCTTTAGACTCGCCACTTACTTTATCCATCACTAACGTACAAGATTGAACTGAACCGTACTCTTCAAACAAACCTTTAAGCTCTTCTTCTGTCGTTGATCGATCTAAGTTACGTACTAATAATTTCATATGTATTCCAAATAGGACTTGTTCATTAGGGAAATATATCGCTATTTTATGGCATTTTTAATGCTTACGACTTAGTTTATTGGGCTAATCCTTTTGATTTGCTTCATTATCGGAAAAAACTGTGCCCAACCCTAATTTCATTTTAAACAGCGCAATCTAACGCCTAAGCTAACCGGCGCGATGCTTTTTCGTGTTCATGTTGAGCGCCTTGTTAGCCATAATGTCGTGTAAGCCACCTGAAACATATTTGTGAAGCACACTCGATACTAATGTTTGATAAGGGATGCCTTCTTCAAGCGCACGTCTTTGTAGTGACTCAAGATCGCGGCTAGATATACGGATGTTAATACGTTTATCTTTTTTGAATGTTTCTTCAGCGGTTGCTTGTAACCTTTTCTTACGTTTTGGCGTAAGAATAGATTTGAATTCACCTGCTTCAAAATCTTTAAGAATTTGTTTTTCTTCTTTACTAAGTTTAGGGTCGCTCATGATGATTCTCCTAAGTATACCTTTGTAGCCTTTCTGCTAGGAATTACTGTTTTTAAAAATATCTCTTTTCGGTTTTCTACATATGGAACTAGATACGAATAATCATCTATGTTTATAACAAATACACGCTGGTTTGGGTATTTGTCACTATTAGGATGCTCAATATCATCCAATAGCGCACCTTGTTGTAGGTAGAAAACTATATCCTCAAATGAAATACCACGCTCATATATAAGCTGTTGATTTTTAGTGGAATTCCAATTTATCGGCTTCATGCCATAAATTGTAGCATATATGTGTGCCTATTGGCATCGTGAATTGTTTTTTGAACTGGCTAACTTGTTATTAACGGGAACGTATTTTTCCTGTAATTCCTATCGATATACCCCAAAAGAACAGCGGGCACTACGGCCGACTATAATTCCTTGTAATTTGATAACGAAGGCAAAACAAGCCCTTTTGTATCTACATTTGATTTAGCCTAGCATGGTGTTATTTGCCTATACAAAAGGACGAGAATATTTCGCCTAACAGGTCATCCGGTGTCATTTTTCCTGTTATTTCTGATAGGGCGTTTTGCGCTAAGCGTAGGTCTTCTGCGAACATTTCACCTGCTTGATAGGTAAGTAGTTGGTTTATGCCGTCGTCTAAGAATGTATTCGCTCTTGCTAGGGCATCTAAATGGCGGCGGCGCGCTAGGAATATGTTTTTTTCTTCGGGATTAAAACCCATTGAAGTTTTTAGATGCTGTGTGAGCAAATTAAGCCCCTGGCCGTGTTTTGCGGATAATTTGATGATGGTTTGCCCGTCTTCCGATATTGTTTCTTCAGGCTTTTCCCCGGTGATATCTATTTTATTGAATACGACTGTTATCGGTATAGAAGGCGGTATATCTTCTAATAGGGCGAGGTGTTCTTCTAATGCTGATTCTTTTGCATCGACGACTAGCAATACTTGATCTGCTGTTAATATCGCTTGTTTTGCACGTTTTACGCCTTCTTGTTCGATAATATCAGTGGTTTCACGCAAACCAGCAGTATCTATAATATGAACGGGCATGCCGTCTATTTGGATTTGTTCTCGGAGAACATCGCGCGTTGTACCGGCTATTTCTGTAACGATGGCGGTATCGCGTTTTGCTAGTGCGTTTAGTAGGCTTGATTTTCCTGCGTTTGGCTTACCTGCCAATACGACCGTCATACCGTCTCTTAATAAACTGCCTTGTTTTGCTGTTTCTTTTAGCGTGGTAAACGCTTGTTTTAGCTTGTTGATGATTTTTTGTAATTCCTCTCCTGCTAAAAAATCAATGTCTTCGTCGCTAAAGTCTATTGCTGATTCTACATATAAACGCAGGTGCGTTAGCTGTTTTTGTAACTCGTTAATACGATCTGAAAAAGCACCTTGTAATGAGCGTTGCGCGGATACTGCGGCGGCTGTCGTACCTGCATCTATAATGTCGGCAACGGCTTCTGCTTGAGCTAAATCTAATTTATCGTTTAAGAAGGCTCTTTGGGTGAACTCACCCGGTTCTGCAAGCCGAGCGCCTAGTGCTAATACCCTTTTTAACACCATGTCTAAAACGACAGGCCYGCCATGCCCTTGAAGCTCTAGAGTATCTTCGCCTGTGTAGGAAGCCGGGGACTGAAAGAACAAAGCAATACCGCTGTCGATAACGGTGTTGTCTTGCTCTTTAAAGGATTTAAAACAAGCTTGCCTGGCGGGTATTTGCCCCCCCAATAACGTCTCGCTTATTTGTTTTGTTTTTGGGCCACTAATTCGAATAATGCCAATACCGCCACGGCCGCTGGCTGTTGCTATCGCGGCTATCGTATCATTGGCGCTATTCATTTAGCCTATTTATCTTGACCCGACTCAATGCGTTTCATAATGACGGTTTGCTGAATAATGGTAAGAACATTATTAACAATCCAATACAAAACAAGACCGGCAGGGAAGAACGCAAAGAAACCCGTAAACATAATAGGTAACATCTGCATCATTTTCTTCTGCATAGGATCAACTGGCGCCGGGTTTAAGCGCTGCTGTAAGAACATGGTAATACCGTAAATAACCGGCAATATAAAGTAAGGATCGGCTGCTGATATATTATCAATCCACAATGCGAACGGTGCTTGTCTTAGTTCCACACTTTCTAGCAACGTCCAGTACAAAGAAATAAACACGGGAATTTGAACCAAGATAGGTAAACAGCCACCCAAAGGATTGATTTTTTCTGTTTTGTACAGCTCCATCATGGCCTGATTGAGTTTTTGCTTATCGTCACCATAACGCTCTTTAAGCGCAACAATTCTAGGCTGAACAATTTTCATGTGCGCCATCGACTTATAGCTTTTTTCAGATAGCTTGAAAAATATCGCCTTGATGGTAAACGTCACCATAATAATGGCCACACCCCAGTTACCAACAAAGTCGTAGAAAAAGCTAAGCAGCCAAAAAATTGGCTCAGCAATAATCGTTAGTTTTCCGTAATCAACCATTAACTCTAAGCCTGGCGCTGTTGTTAATAACTGTTCTTGAAGCTTTGGCCCTGCAAATAAAGCCGAGCTAAAGGTCTTTGTTTCACCAGGTTGAACTTCTTTATTGGGTGAATAAGCACCAATCACATATAAGCCATCTTTCAATGCCTTTGTGTAATAGCTGTATTGGTTGTTTTTTTCTGGAACCCAAGCAACACCGAAATAATGTTGAATCATTCCTGCCCAACCGCCCACTGTAGAAACACTTAGATTTTCATCTTCCATGTCACCAAAATCATACTTCTGATACTTTTCATCTTCGGTATAAATCACGCCGCCGGTGTAGGTATAAATCATCGAGTTTGATTTTTTATCCTCAAAATCGTTACGCTTAATCTGCAAATACTCCCTTGCAGACCAGGACGACCCACCGTGATTTTCTACACGCGTCAACACATCGATTTTATAGCTGCCTTTAGTAAAGACATATGTCTTGGTAACCGTTAAGCCAT
>JAESRY010000019.1 GCA_016764415.1 Cycloclasticus sp.
GCAAAACACCCATCACTGATTCTGATTTTTTGGGTTTGCCGCTAAGCTCATTGATATACGTTCCGCCCTCTACCAGCTTTTCATAAGCAAAATTAACCGGTAAGAAAACAACTGAGCGCCGTGGATTTCTTAAGTAACTACGCACACTCATAGCCAGCAAGCCAGGCTTTGCTTTCAATTTTCGCCCTGTACGGCTTCTGCCGCCCTCTACAAAATATTCAACTGCCGTTCCGTTATTGGCCAAATAACCTATGTAAGCTTCAAAAACTGCGCCATATAAAATATTACCTTTAAACGAACGACGTAAGAAAAAAGCCCCGCAGCGCCTAATCCATGGGCCTGCAATAGGAATATTCAGATTAATACCCGCTGCCACATGGGGGGGTGCTAAACCTCTGTTAAATAACACGTATGACAAGACAAGGTAATCCATATGACTTTGGTGACTCGGCACATAAACAATCTGGTGTTTACTCGAAAGCCGTTCAACACGCGAGAAGTGATGCAGCACGATGCCGTCATAAAGCTTATTCCACAACCAACCGAGAATCTTTTCTAGCACAATCGCCGCTCGGATATTTATCACGGCTGCAATTTCAATGGCATAGGCCTTTGCTTGCGTTTCCGCCTCAGTCCGTGTCATTTTATTTCGCTTCACCTCACGCTCAATCGCCTGCTGAACGAGTTCGGCCTTCAATAATTCTTCCGCCAAGTTTTTAGGCGACACCTGGTCTGCACCAATAGTCATCAAACGTGTTCGCGCAAAGTGGACACGTAACACTCGCGTTAATTTACGCGTTAAAAATGTAACACTTTGCTTGTCTGAYGTTAATTGCTTAAGCGAAACGGGCTCACCGTAGCGCAACAACGTTTGCCGTCCATTAAATAACACCGACAATGCACGCGATACAATATTAGACTTAACACCTTCATCGGTAAATACACTGCTCCAAAAGCCTTTGGACTTCTTTGGTCCGCGCCCCCAAAAAATGGACACAGGCACTAGTAAAACATCCTCATCACTCAAGCGAGTTGCTTCTATAAGCCGAGCTAATCGTTCCGGCGCAGGATCTGCAACACCTGTTTTTATCTTTTCTAGTGCAAATAATGCGTATGGTTCCGTTGTTGAACCAACTTGAATGCCACTTGACGGCAAAGGCAACCCTAAGTCTCGGCAAACTTGCTCTAGTACAATGTGTTTAGAGCAAGTATCACCAAAGGTGACATAGCACACCTTCGTATTTTTAAGCTTATTTAGCTGCTCATCATCCTTAGGTAAAACCTTAACTTTCACCCAAAGCGATAGTAACCATCGAAGTAAAAAGGAACCGACCATTGTTATTTTGACGCCTGCATAATGGGAAAGGTGACGGGTTGAGTAGCACCTCGCATTACCGGGTCAACACTTTGTGTTTGCGTTAAGCTATTAAAATCAAACAACTTAGAATCTAACAGTTGAGACGGCTTGATGTTCTTTAAACTGTTGAAAATTGTTTCAACTCGACCAGGAAACTCTTTGTCCCACTGGCTTAACATCTTTTTCATCTGCACACGCTGTAAGTTTTCTTGGCTGCCGCATAAGTTACACGGAATGATGGGGTATTCCTTTATTGATGCAAACTCTGCAATGTCTTTCTCACGCGCGTACGCTAATGGGCGAATAACAATGTGCTTGCCGTTATCACTTTTCAACTTCGCTGGCATGGCTTTCAACTGTCCCCCATGAAACATATTTAAGAAAAACGTTTCAATAATGTCATCACGATGGTGTCCTAAGGCAATTTTATTATAGCCATTGTCTTCGGCGTAGGCATACAACGCGCCGCGCCGCATCCTTGAACACAAGCCACATGTCGTTTTACCTTCTGGAATAATTTGTTTCACAACGCTATAGGTATCTTGCTCAATTACATGATACTCAACCCCCATCGCTTCAAGGTATTCAGGAAGAATATGCTCAGGAAAACCTGGCTGCTTTTGGTCTAAATTAACCGCTAAAATATCAAAATGAATCGGCGCACTTTTTTTTAAGCTCAATAGGATATCGAGCATCGTGTACGAATCCTTACCGCCAGACAAGCACACCATAATACGACCGCCATCCTCAATCATATTGTAATCCGCTATCGCCCGACCCATTTCACCTCGCAAGCGCTTTTGCAATTTATTGAATCGAACTTTCGTTTTTTCGTTACTGTCCATCTCGTTATTTTAACAGAGAAAGCGCACTTGCTTTAACAAGATGCGCATTAGCAAACAACATGCTATAACTGGCATAAATCATTACAAATAGGATATTTCAATGACTGAAATAAGCATACAAGAACGAGCCACTGGCGCCATTATGGGCGCTTATATTGGTGATGCACTTGGCCTAGGGCCGCATTGGTTTTACGACCTAGATGAACAGCATAAGTATTACGGCGATTGGATAAACGATTACACAACGCCTCAACCTGAGCGCTACCACGGCGGCATGAAGGCAGGGCAACAGTCGCAATCAGGGCTGATTCTCAATATGCTGATTGACTCTATGTTGGCTAACGGCGAATACAATGAAACTGATTTTTGTCACCGTTTAGACAACGACTTATTTTCTTTATTAGATGGTACAGCTAACGTTGGCCCTGGTGGGTTTACTAGCCAATCGATTCGTGAAGCTTGGGTTCTACGCACGCAACATAATAAGCCTTGGGGCGAGGTAGCCGGCTTTACCGATAACACCGAAGCCGCTGAACGCATATTGGCATTAGCAGTTAGATATGCGAGTAACTCCAAACAACTAGCGAGTAGCGTATCGAGCAATACGCTACTCACCCAATGCGACGAAACCATAAACGCTATGACTGTTGCCTATGGCGCAGTACTAGGCATGTTAGTGCAAGGGCACGCATTGGACGAAGAATTATCAGGCAAACTGATGCAATTGGTCGGCGATCACGAATTGCCGTTTCACGCCATGACCATACCCGGTAGTAAACCATCAGGCGCCGGCACCTTTGCTTCACCTGATGCTTTATTAACGCCATCAAGCATTGCTCGTGCTGCTCATGAAGATTTAATAAAACCAGCGTGGAAAGTCTCACTCGTATACGGCATGCCGTGTGCTGTGTACCACCAATTCCCCGCGTGTTATTACTTAGCTTCGCGCTATTCAAATGATTTTGAGTCCGCCGTATTGCACGCCATTAATGGTGGGGGGCAAAACATGGCCCGCGCTATGTTAACCGGCGCTTTAGTCGGCGCTCAAGTTGGCATACAAGGCATTCCTCAACGATTTATTGATGGTCTAGAGAATTCCGAAGCGTTGCTCAAGCGAGCACAAACACTCGCCAAGCAGGTGGGCTAACACCCATGCCACTAGCCAATGCAAAAAGTTGGAAGCCTTATTTAGACGATGAGTTAGCCCAGCCTTATATGCTCACGTTAAAAGAGTTTTTGCGACTAGAGAAAAATGATAACAAAACCATTTACCCCCATTCATCCAATTGGTTTCATGCACTTGAAAGAGTTTCCCTAAAAGAAGTTAACGTCGTTATTCTTGGGCAAGACCCTTACCACCAACCACATCAAGCAAATGGCTTGTGTTTCTCCGTTCAACCCGACGTAAAAATACCGCCATCATTACACAATATATACAAAGAATTACAAACAGATTTGAATATTACACACGCTCTACACGGCTGTTTAGAAAGCTGGGCAAAACAAGGCGTATTACTACTCAATAGTGTTTTGACGGTTGAGTACAACAACGCCAACGCACACCAAGGTAAGGGCTGGGAAAAATTTACCGATAAAATCATTCGAACCGTCGACGAACAATGCGAACACGTCGTGTTTTTATTGTGGGGAAATTACGCACAAAAAAAAGGCGCGTTTATAGACACACAACGCCACCTCGTTTTAAAAGCACCCCACCCGTCGCCGTTATCGGCTCATAGAGGGTTTTTAGGCTGCCAACATTTCAGTAAAACGAATCAATACCTAGAACAGCACGGCAAAACACCCATTCACTGGGAATTGCCCAAAGTCGCTAGTCCAGTGTAACGCCTGTACCACCTAGCCCGCAGTAACCACCCGGGTTTTTAGCCAAGTATTGTTGGTGATAGTGTTCTGCGTAATAGAATTTTGGCGCGGCTAGAATCTCGGTCGTAATGGCACCGTAGCTGGTCGCTTCTAATTGCCGCTGAAATGCATCGCGCGTTTGCTGGGCTAATTTCGCCTCATCATCTGTCGCGTAATAAATACCCGAGCGATACTGTGTACCCGTGTCATTTCCCTGTTGCATACCTTGCGTTGGGTTATGCGATTCCCAAAAAATTTTAAGTAAGTCCGCATAAGAAATAACAGCTGGGTCGTACACCACTAACACCACTTCGTTATGCCCTGTTTTCCCAGAGCAAACTTCCTCATACGTTGGGTTAGGCGTAAAACCAGCCGCATAACCAACAGCCGTTGAATAAACGCCGTCTAATTGCCAAAACTTACGCTCTGCGCCCCAAAAACAACCCAAGCCAAATACCGCTGTTATATAACCTTCTGGAAAAGGCGCTTGTAAGCTATGCCCTCGATGTAAGTGGTGTGAACTCGGCACACGCATGGCTTCATCTCGCCCTGATAACGCTTGCTTTTTTGTTGGTAAAACAGATTTATCGTTAAACATAGTTGCTTTGCCTTAAACTATTCATACTATCAGTGTAATCTTGATTATCAAATAACAGGGAATTATATTCATTACTGGTGTCCGTTTTCCTTTCAAGCAATAGACATAAACGATAAGGCAAACCATTTATCACTTGTAACAAATTAATATAAAAATAAGGAGAGAAAAATGAACTGGGAAGCTATCGGTACAATTTTAGAAGGCGTGAGTGCATTAGGGGTTATCATTTCTTTACTGTATGTTGCCAAGCAACTTAAAACACAAAACAAAGCAGCGCAGATAGCAGCAATGCACGAAATGACCGCAGCATTTCGTGAAGCAACATTAATATTCTCTGATGCGAATTTAGCCGATATACATATGCGTGGCAATAAAGACTTCGATTCACTTTCCGAAGGTGAAACACTCCAAATACTTTGCGTTTGCTTAGTGTTTTTACGGGTATGGGAAGAGGCTTTTATTCGCTATGAAGAAGGCCAATTAGCTGAACGCAATTGGCTCCCGTTTAAAAAACATTTCCAAATAATAATGGGGCAGGAAACTATGCAACGAATTTAGGGCATGCGCAAAGCTCTATTCGATCCCGCCTTCCGTCTAGCTGTGGATCAATTAGAAACCAGCGATTATAAAATTACTAAGACAACAATTTAAAGAGCCCTTATTTTGACAATACACAAAGACCGACTCTTCCGATTCCTTTTTGAAGAACTCGGCGTACGTGGCGAAATTGTATCGTTAGATGCCAGCTGGCAAAAAGTAACCACTATTCATGACTACCCTAGCCTGGTGGCAGAACAATTAGGGCAGGCCTTAGCCGCTGCTTTGTTGTTATCCGCCACGTTAAAATTTGATGGTTCATTGATTTTACAAGTACAAGGTGACGGCCCTATCAGCATGTTAGTCGCACAAGCAAATGATCAGCAATCCGTTCGCGGGTTGGCGCATTGGGATGATGAGATTAAGGCGGGTGATTTATCTACCTTATTTGGCGATGGGCACCTTGTTATCACCATTAAGCCAACAAACGGTAAGGCGTATCAAAGCATTGTTGGTTTAGACGCTAGCTCTCTTTCTGAGGCACTCGAATCTTACTTTTCACAATCTGAGCAGCTTAAAACGCGACTTTGGCTCGCCGTGAATGGTGACAAAGCCGTTGGGTTTTTATTACAAGAATTACCCGCACAAGCTGGCAAGCCTGCCGATTGGGAACGCATAGAAATGCTCGCTAATACGATAACAGACGATGAACTACTGAGCTTACCTGCTGAAAACATTATTCACCGCCTTTTTCATGGCGAGTCCGTTAGGCTTTACGAACCACAGCCCGTTGAATTTAACTGCGGTTGCTCTAGAGAAAAAATTGAGGCCGGTCTACTAACGGTAGGCTATAAAGAACTAAAGTCACTACTGGCAGAAAAAGGTACTGTTGAAACAGACTGCGACTTTTGCAATCAACATTATCGCTTTGACGCCGTGGACATTGAGCAGCTATTTGCCGCTGGCAACACCAACGGTTCTACGACGGCGCATTAATTGAGGTAAGGTTTTAACCAAGCTTCAAACTGCGACGAATTCATCACCCCTGCTTGCCGCGCAATTTCTTTACCGTTCTTCATAATTAATAACGTTGGGATACTTTTAATTTGAAAGCGTGCGGCTAAACGCTGCTCTTTCTCTGTATCAATTTTTGCAAAGCGGGCCTTCGGCTCAAGCTTTTTTGCAGCTTGTTCAAACGTAGGCGCAAACGATTTACACGGCCCACACCATGACGCCCAACAATCAACCACGACCGGAATATCACTTTGTTCGAAATGACGTTGCGCATTTCCAGCTTTTAAGTTGACGTATTGCCCTGAGAATAACTTTTTCTTACATTTACCGCAGCTCCCACCAGCGTTTAGTTTATCGCTGGGCAGCTTATTAACAGCATCACAATTTACACAAACAATTTTTATAGATTCGGACATGGGTTTTCTTTAATCAGTTGTTAAAGTTGTTAAGAACAAGAATATGGGGGCTAAAGCGTAAAGATTCAAGCGGATATCAACTGCAGTTTTTGCGCTTTACTGAGTTTTTTAATCTGCGCTTCACGAATACTCGCGCTACTTCTATTATCGGCATCTTCTGTATAAACAAACTTACGCGGGCTGCGGCCATTAAAGTATTTAGCTCCCTTTCCAGATTTGTGTTGTTTAAAACGCCGTTTCAAGTCGGTCGTTATACCCGTATACAAGCTACTATCACTCGCTTCAATAATGTAAACAAACCAACTCATACGGCTTTCAGCATGTCCCCACATTCACGGCAGAAATATTTAATATTACGTTTTATTACCTTATTGTGTCGGCGAATTCCAAGTTCATGTTGTTGGCAGCCACAAGCATAAGGCATTGTGGAATAATGCCGCTTAGGTATATCAGTTAAATCATACGTCGCTGTGCGGCTATTATCCGCACCAAAATCAGCCATGATTGATTGCCACTCAAACCCATGCGGACGAATTCTCTTTCGGCATTTTTGCATGTCAGCGATATAGTGCGCCACTTCATGTGGCACAGTGTCTCGAAGGTTTTCTTCAAAATATTTTGAGAAAATTAATGTGTTATAGCGAATGACTTTTTTATTATGCCACAGCTTATACATTCCAATTGTATGGCCTTTCAAGTCAAACTTAACGGGAATGAGTGGGTGGCTCGTTTTATACAACTGATTGGCTAATGCGATGTATTTAGTCGTTTCGTCAACAACCGTTTGTTTTTGCTGCTGACTTAACTCGTCGTTCATTCAAACAAATTAAGGTTTTCAACTAAGGTGCGCACTTCTTGCCTCGCCGCCACATGAGACAGACTGTTCACTTTCTCGAGATCCAAAATAGTTAGGCCACTTGGAAACATCTCTTTGTAAATAACTCGCTCATATAAACCCGGCACGTACCGGAACATAATTCGCTTTTGCAATACATCAAGCGCATCGTGAACACGCTTATTATTTCGCGAATCTAACGATGCCAAACGCGTACGCACCACTACCCAATCCATAGGCGGCTTGCCGCTAACCGAGCGATACTTGCGACTATCCCATACCATATCGGTATATAAACTGAACTTCTTAACCTTATAATCTGTTGGGGATACCTCACCCAGTAAATCTAAATCAATAAAACTATCGTTGAGCGGCGTCACTAAGGTATCCGCTAAAGCATGGGCTAAACGCGATAGATAGGTATCATTACCTGGGCAATCAATCACAATGTAATCAACACGTTTATTAAATGCGTCTAACGCCGCTTGGAAATTTTTCTGATCTTCAGCTTCACGGTCTTTAATCATACTAGCCGTTGATTGAGCAACCACCTTAAATTCGGGCATTGCTACTTTCGCCCCGCCATTGGCCATAAAGGCTTGTCTGTTTTGAAGATACCGAGCAATACTCTTTTGCCGAGCATCTAGGTCAATCACAGCCACTTTTTTATCCAAACCAAGCAAACCCACAACAATATGCATTGCAAGCGTTGATTTACCCGTACCGCCTTTTTCATTGCCTAAAACAATGATGTGCGCGTCTTTTTTATCCATAAAAAACTTGTCCTTTAAGACAATATTCCAAATAATTTAGTTGTTAATGAAAAACTACAGCGTTTCTACGTCGAACTCTACTTCAGTGTTGACGTCTTGTTCATAATCCACACCGCTTAGTTCAAAACCAAACAAATTAAGGAATTCTTTTTTATAACTCGCGTAATCGGTTAACTCGAACAAGTTTTCTGTTGTCACTTTCGGCCAAATATCAACACACTGTTGCTGAACGTCATCACGAAGTTCCCAATCATCCAATCGTATGCGGTTAGTGTCGTCTAAGTTTTTTGCGGCGCCACCGTTGAATAGTTGCGTTCTAAATAGACGGTTAATTTGTTCAATGCACCCTTCATGAATACCCGCTGCCTTCATTACTTTAAAGACCATTGAAATATATAACGGCATAACAGGAATAGCAGAACTGGCTTGGGTAATGACTGATTTTAATACGCCCACATTGGCGCTACCATTAATGCCTTTTAAATTTGCATCAATAGCATGAGCAGCACGATCCAAGTCCATTTTCGCTTTGCCTAAGGCACCATCCCAATAAATTGGCCACGTGATCGCTGTTCCAATATAGCTATATGCAACAGACCGGCAACCTTCTGCCAGTACACCGGCATCACTAAGCGCAGTCATCCACAGCTCCCAATCTTCACCACCCATAACGGTGATGGTATCTTCAATTTCTTGCTCGGTTGCTGGTTCAACTTCTGCCTGAATGATTATATCTTTGTTTGTATCAATCGCTGTTGAACGATACGTTTCACCAATCGGCTTAAGACAAGAACGAGTGGCTTGTTCAGCACCTGGTACTTTGCGAACAGGTGATGCTAAAGAGTAAACAACCAAATCAATTTTACCCAAATCAGCTTTAATTAAACCAATGGTTTTTTGCTTAGCCTCGTTTGAAAAAGCGTCACCATTTATGTGCTTTGCATATAGGCCCGCTTTTTTTGCCTCTGCATCAAATGCCGCAGTGTTATACCAACCTGCAGAACCTGTTTTTCTCTCTGTACCTGGTTTTTCAAAAAACACACCTATTGTTGCGGCACCCGAACCAAATGCAGCACTCACCCTAGAAGCTAAACCATAACCACTGGAGGAACCGATAACCAATACTCGTTTCGGCCCATTTTCAACCGTGCCCAATGTTTGTGTGTAATCGATTTGCTCTTGTACATTTTCCGAACAACCATCAGGGTGTGTTGTGGTACAAATAAAGCCACGAATTTTTGGTTTAATAATCATAATTGTCATTATTCTCGTTTAGTTTTAAACCACTTTTTAGTGGTATATAAATGATTTCATAGCCTCTCAAAGGCTGACTCAAAAGCCCGCTAATTGAAAACTAACGAATCATTAGTAATTTATTTCTTTTTTTCTTCTGCAAGCTCTGAAGGTATTTCCACTTCGCTCGCCAATGGGAAATCATCTTCTTTTGTAGACTCTTCCTTTT
>JAESRY010000020.1 GCA_016764415.1 Cycloclasticus sp.
GCTAAAATAATAATSRSYACYARAAARACSACSGGYACWTCATTCATCCAACGAAAATAGACGTGGCTGTGGGTGTTTCTATCGTGTTTAAAATCCATTAACCATTTGCCACAATAGAYGTGGTAAACACACAATAAAGCGATGAGAGATAGCTTTGCGTGTAACCAGCCGGACTGACCAAAGGCAGCCCAAGCGTAATCGCTTAACATCCAAACGCCAAAGACGAGGCTAAGAATTAGCCCCGGTGTCATAATGCCAAAGAAGAGTTTGCGCTCCATTATTTTAAAGCGCTCGTTACTGGTTTCGTCGTCGCTCATGGCGTGGTAGACAAACAATCGAGGTAAATAGAACAGGCCAGCGAACCACGTGACCATAAAAATAAGGTGTAATGCTTTAAGCCACATTAGCTCTTAGCCAGAAACTTATCGAGTTGAAGGCGCATCTTTTTCTCGTCAAATACACCAATTTTTTGCATAATGATGGAAGAATCTGGCGCGATTAAAAAGGTAGTTGGTGTGAGTCGTACGTTGCCAAATGCCTTAGCAGCTTCGCCCATCGGGTCTAGAGCGATAGTATATGGAAGCTGTTTGGCTTTGGTCATTGCAATAACGTGGTCTGGGCGATCGTGCTTCATCGCAATGGCAATAATGGAAACGCCTTTAGCTGCATAATCAGCGTGTATGGCCTTCAAATGAGGGATTTCTTTTATGCAGCCAGGGCAATCGGTTGCCCAAAAAGTGACTAAGGCAGGCTTGCCTTTAAGCGAAGCRAGCGATATTTTTTCACCCGTAATGGTATTAACCGCAATGTTAGGCACTTGTTTTTGCGGAATGCCATTAAAGAATAGTAAGCCMCCGAAGCCGACAAGTAGCAATGTTAGGGTAATGSTTGATTTACTTATGTTCATTGGTTTCTGCTTTAAGGTAATTTTGAGTGAGCCCTTCGTATAGTGATAGAGGGCAAATGAGCTTAGAAGCTCCATTGGCTATAAAGGCAGTAGCCATCATGGGGAGTAATAATTCGTGAGAGTTTGTCATTTCCATAATGATAACAAATGATGTTAGCGGTAATTGCAACATGCCTGCGAAATATCCTGTCATTCCTAATAGAATAACAACGGATAATGGCGCAATGGGAATCCACTCGGCGATATTCGCGCCAAGCCCCGCGCCAACAGACAGAGACGGTACGAATATGCCTGCAGGAATACCTACAAAGAACGTGGCTATATTAGCTAGCATGCGCATAAACGGGTATTCAGCCGACATGATTTCTGGATTAAGAAGGTAGTTTTTTGTTTCTAAGTATCCCGTTCCTGACGTAGCGTCGTGGCTTAGGTAATTCAGTATTGCGATGATAATACCGCAAATAAAAGCAATTTTAAGGGGTGATAAATAACGGATAGATTTCAAAAAAGCGCCGCCTTTAAGAAGAATCAAGCTAAATAAGCCACCTATAAAGCCGGTTAGGATTCCGCAAATAGGAATAATGAGCCAAGCCTTACCCCATGGGAAGCTTATAGATTGGTCTGCAAAGTAAACGTATTGCCCAAGTAGTACAAGTGCTGTTGCGCCAGCAAAAATAACTGCCGTTAAAATGAGGCCGCTGGTTTTTTCTTCTAAGGAACGTCCCATTTCCTCAATAGCAAACACAATACCAGCAAGAGGAGCGCTAAAGATAGCGGCGAAACCAGCAGAGCTACCAGCAAGGATTAACCCGCGTTCTAGATAATGCGGACCAAAGTTGGCGAATCGCCCAAAATAAGTCATTAACGCCGCGCCAATATGAATTGCAGGGCCACCTAATCCAACGGATGCGCCAGAAAAAATTCCGCCCATACTTAAAACGAGTTTGCCAATAATGATGCGCGGGCTGAGAAAGGGCTTTTCCGTATTCGGGTGGGATGGGTCTAGTGCCGCTTTAACCTGAGGAATGCCACTGCGCTCAGAACCTTGAAAAAAGGTGATTGTTATCCACGCCAGTAGGGTGAGGCATAAGGGTGTGAAGAAGAAGCTATAAAGCAAATACTGTTGGTGGAGTTGCCTAAAAAGGTCGCTCATGTATTCGCTGCCGACGGTTAACGCGACAGACGCAAGCCCAACAAAAACAGCGCCTAACCAGAAAACAAGGTGCGTTTTCCAAGCGGATAGTGATAAAAGCGGGTGTTTAAGAGGGCTAGACATACCATTAAGTATATCAGACGGTGCTAGTGTAAAATGCGCCCAACAGTAAGAATAATGTATGGTTGTGGCTAAGACTATAAAGGAGTTTTTGTGTGGTTAAGGTAGGTATTGTTGGAGGCACGGGTTATACCGGTGTTGAGTTGTTGCGGTTGTTGGCTATGCACCCTCAAGTGGATGTGCAAGTTGTTACATCGCGGGCTGAAAAGGGTTTGCGGGTTGATTCAGTGTATCCCAGTTTGCGAGGCTTTAATGACCTGTGTTTTGTCGAGCCTGATGCTAAACATTTGACGACTTGTGATGTGGTTTTCTTTGCGACGCCGAATGCAACGGCCATGCATATGGCGCAGGAATTATTAAATGCAGGCGTTAAGGTCATCGATCTGTCGGCTGACTTTAGGTTGAAGGACGTGGCTGTTTGGGAAAAGTGGTATGGCGCAAAGCATGTTTGCCCTGAATTGCTTGAACAAGCTGTCTATGGCTTGCCAGAGACAAATCGTGTGGCAATAAAAAACGCATCTTTAATTGCTAACCCAGGTTGTTACCCAACGGCGACGCAGCTTGGCTTTTTACCTTTAATCAAAGCGGGCGCGATTGATACGTCGATGCTTATTTCTGATGCGAAATCGGGTGTCAGCGGTGCAGGGCGCTCTGCCAGCGTAGTGGGTTTAATGAGTGAGTGCGGTGAAAGCTTTAAAGCCTACAGCGTGCCGGGTCATCGTCATTTGCCTGAAATATATCAAGAGTTACAGAATATTTCAAAATCAGCGGTTTCTTTAACATTTACACCTCACTTGGTGCCTATGATTCGAGGCATCCATGCAACGCTTTACGCACCGCTAACAGACGACAGTGTAAATCTACAAACCTTGTTTGAAGAGTTTTATGCAGATGAGCCGTTTGTTGATGTTTTACCAGCGGGTGCGCACCCTGACACCGGCGATGTGCGTGGTACAAATCGTTGCCAAATTGCCGTGCATCAGCCACAAGGCGGTAAAGTAGTGACGGTATTGTCGGTGATTGATAACCTAGTTAAAGGCGCTTCAGGCCAAGCAGTGCATAACATGAATATCATGTTTGGTTTAGATGAGCGCGCAGGTTTGAACCAAGTGGGCCTGTACCCTTAAAGGTCGTTTTTCATGTTTCGTCATCAATGCCCTCACCCGTACCACCAGATGGAGAGCCGTCGTTTTATTGAACGCTGGGGCTTAGTTCTTGTTATTGTTGGGCTTGTCTTGTTCTTCGTTTTTGGTCGTATGTCGGTTAAAAATGTAGACGATTATCAACTAGAAAATGAAGCGCAGCATGCAACGATAACTAAACTATCAGGCGAGAACAAAGAGCTATTAAAGCAGCAGGATTTTGCCGAAAACTCCAAGAAAATTGATGCGCAGGCGACAATAGAATCAAGACGTTCTTTAACTAAGCTGCACGATGAACTAAGTGGTGTAAAGGAGCAGTTAGCTTTTTACCAACGAGTGGTTGCGCCAGAAACAATTGTTAAGGGCCTGTATATCAATAATTTTGAGATTACGCGAAGCGATATGTCGTCGGCTTTCCGGTACCAATTGATTCTAGCGCAAGGCGATAGCCAAAAAAGGGCTATTAAAGGCAAATATACGCTATCAATAATGGGCCTTTTACAGGGGCAGGAAAAAACACTGTCATTAGTTGAGGTGCTGTTGGATAAAGCCCAAACGATGAGCTTTTCATTTCGCTACTATGAAATACTAGCAGGGGGTTTTGAACTGCCTAAGGACTTTTTACCGACAGCTATTAAGCTCGTTATTAAGCCGTCTAGGAAAGGCGCCAAACAAGTTGTTCAGCTGCTGCAGTGGAAAGAAACTATAGTAAATCAATAATTAAGGGCTAGGCTATAACAAGTTTCTCGGCTAAACTAATGGGTCAATACAAGTAAAGTGGAGGGGTTGCGGTTATGTTTTCTTCTGATCAAAAGAAATTAAAAGAAATAAACACTACAGATGTTTCTACCATTATTGGTGAAGGAACGACCATTAAGGGTGATATCTCATATTCCGGTGGTTTGCACATTGACGGCCGTGTGGAAGGTAATGTTTCGGCAGAAGAAGGCGCAGCAGCATCGCTTACATTGAGCAAATTAGGTTCTATCTATGGCAATGTGGATATTCCCACGATTGTCATTGATGGCGAAGTACAAGGCGATGTAACTGCATCTGATCGCGTGCAGTTAATTGCGAATTCTAGAATTACAGGTAATGTTAAGTATAATTTAATTGAGATGGAAGTAGGCGCAGAAGTGAACGGCCAGTTGGTTCGCCAACAGGGCGAGCGTTCAGTGTTATCTTCTACTAGTGCGCAAGAACCAGTTGAAGGCGAACTTTCTTAAATTAAAATGTACTAACAATAGATAACCCACTAACAAAGAGACTTAATATGACAACATTTGCTGCTAATGCCGATATAAACTTCACCGATAATGCTGCTAAGAAAGTAGCGGCGTTAATTAAAGACGAAGGCAACCCAGAACTTAAACTGCGCGTCTATATTTCAGGTGGCGGTTGTTCAGGTTTTCAATACGGCTTTACGTTTGATGAAACGATGGCGGATGACGATTATGGTCTTGAGAAGGACGGCGTGACAGTCATTATCGATCCAATGAGTTATCAGTACCTTGAGAAAGCTGAAGTGGACTTTAAGGAAGACTTGCAAGGTTCGCAATTTGTAATTCGCAACCCGAATGCAACGACGACTTGTGGTTGTGGTTCATCGTTTGCTGCTTAGCGCAAAATATTAGCGCCACTAAGCGGGGTAGATGGCTCCCAAGACAACGGCTTTATTAGCACCTGTTACCGATGGGAGATTCCCAGGTTTGCCTTCTAGCGTTTGTTTCGCGAGCCATGCAAATGCCATTGCTTCAACCCAGTCGGGATGAATGCCCATTCTTTCAGTAGTATCTACAAGGTAGCCGAGTTGGTGTTCTAGCCGATTCTTCAAAAAAAGATTATGTACGCCACCGCCACAGATTAAAACCTGATCTACGTTAGGCAATTGTTTTAGCCCTAGAGCAATGCTAGCTACAGTCAGTTCGCAAAGGGTGGTTAGCGTATCAAGCTCATTTGTTGGATTTTTACTTAAGTGAGAGTCTAGCCATTGCATATTGAATAACTCTGGCCCAGTACTCTTTGGGTAAGGCTGCGAAAAATAACGATCGCTAAGCAATGAGTCAAGCAGAGGTTTATTTAGGTGGCCTTTATTGGCTAAGTTGCCAGCTTTGTCATATGGCGTATCAAAATGCCGCTGACACCACTGGTCCATCAGCGTGTTTCCTGGGCCGCAATCAAAACCAATGACTGGCTCAGCTAAATGCTCACTTAGAAAAGTTAGGTTGGCAATGCCGCCTATATTAAGTATAGCTGTGTCCGCCTCATCAGACCGAAAAACAGACTGGTGAAATGCGGGAACTAGCGGGGCGCCTTGACCACCTGCGGCCATATCTTTACGCCTAAAGTCAGCAATAACAGTGATACCCGTATTTGCTGCAATACGATTAGCGTCACCTATCTGCAGTGTAAATGGCGGTGTGCTGTTGGGGCTGTGTTGAATGGTCTGACCGTGCGAGCCGATGGCAACCACGTTCGATGCGCTCAATGTTGAGTTTAGTAAAAGCTGTTGAACGCAATGTGCGTAAAAATCACCCAGTGTTGCATCAAGAGTACCCAGCTTTTCAAATGAAAGTTGGCTTGCCTGACAGGCTTCTTTTAGAGCGGTAAACAGTTTTTCAGGATAGGGTTCAAAGTAAGTGCTAACAAGAGAAGGTGTTTCATCATCAAAAGCAACTAGAGCTGCATCAACGCCATCTAAACTGGTGCCAGACATTAGGCCAATAAAAAGCTGGCTCATGCAGGGTTAGTTAAGGGCGAGCTGAGTTTGTCGAGCCAGTTCTAATTGAGCTAAAAGAGGCGTTGTTTGCTGTTTGAATTTGGCTAAGAGCTTTTTATCGATAGGTTTTGCAGCGGGAAATTTGGCGGTTAAAGGGTTGCGGTGAACGCCATTAATTCTAAGTTCGTAATGCAAGTGAGGCCCAGTTGCTAAGCCTGAACTACCAACATAACCTACGGTTTGGCCWTGCTTGATGCGAGAGCCTTTTTTATAACGCCCGTATTTAGACATATGCGCATATAAAGTGCTGTATTTCTGCCCATGTTGAATTATGACTGCTCGCCCATAACCACCTTTTACACCACGAAAAACAACCTTGCCATCGCCGGTTGATTTAATGGGGGTTCCGGTGGAAGCGGCATAATCAACTCCTTTGTGTGCTCGAATCCTATTGAGCACAGGGTGTTTTCTACGCAAGTTAAAACGAGAACTGACCCGTGCAAAGTCTATAGGGTTGCGCAAAAAGGTTTTGCGCATGCTTTTGCCATCGGGTGAAAAGTATTCCGCATGCCCCGTTTTGTCGGTGAAACGAACAGCTTGGAGCTTGTTCCCACGATTAACAAATTCGGCGGCTAAAATATGACCGTTTTCAATGCGCTTTCCAGCAATATATTTGGACTCATATAATAAGGTGAATGTATCGCCCTGCCTAAGCCCTTGAGAAAAGTCGATGTCCCAGCCGAAAATATTGGCAAGCTCCATGATAGTTCTGTCGGATAGGCCCGCTTGCTTGGCATCCTGAAATAATGAATTATTGATTTCAGCAGAGGCGGTAGCGTGCGAAATTTCAACGGGCTTTTCGTTGATAACAGATTTAAAACCATTGTCAGTCAACCGTATGCTGAGAGTTTTAACTCTATCGATATCATACTCAATGCCTTCGCACTCACCGTTGCTATTTTGAGTAAACCTTAATACTTGCCCCGGTTTGATACGTTTCAATAATTTAGTTCTATCATCAAGCTGAATAATGTTGTGTAGAGTGCTAGGAGAATACGATAAGCGAGCGAAAATTTTAGCTAGACTATCGCCGGATTTAACGGTGTATGCTTTCCCGCTTGTTTTTGCAACAGAGGCCACAGAAGCATGCTGTGAGTTACTAGGAGTCGTAAGAAGTTTTTCTAATACAGGGTTTGTAAAGCCCGTTGATGAATCAGCGGGAAGGTCGATAGAAACAATGTGTTTGGGAAGGGGCTTATCGTTAGATGCACCCGATTCAATGGTAGACGTTGCGCTTTTGAAATAAAACACAGCAATAAGCAAAACGACTGTGCCAGCTAAAATAGCCGGTACGCGGAATCGATGATGATTAATCCTTTGCGTAACTGTCTTTATTTTAAAGTCACGGTTGATTAAGCTGTGTTTCATCATAAGTAATGGCGTCAGTATAATTTCAAAAAAGCTATGTATAGTTATAACTTACGCATTGTATAGCAAGTAAAGTGGAAAGTATAAAACAGAGTTTGCAGTATAAGCGAGCATTTTTAACACAATGCTTGTTTAATGAATATTCCAGAGGCATGTTATAAAATAGATGCATTGAGCGAAATGCGAAATAGTTGATTTAAATTCTATATGCGGTATCTTTCGCGCCTATCCTTATAGTAAGAAAGAAAACTTAGTGAAAAACATGACGCAAACACAGTTGGAGCGCCTTAAGCGCGGTGCAGATGAAGTATTAGTTGAAGCAGATTTTGAAAAGAAGATTGCTTCAGGAAAGGTCTTAAGGATAAAAGCAGGCTTTGATCCGACGGCGCCAGATTTACATTTAGGCCATACCGTTTTGCTTAATAAGCTGAAACAATTTCAGGATGAGGGCCACCATATACTGTTTTTGATAGGCGATTTCACCGGCATGATTGGTGATCCAACGGGTAAATCAGCAACCCGCCCTCCTTTAACGAAAGAAGATGTTGCTGAAAACGCAAAATCTTATACCCAACAAGTATTTAAAATTCTAGACCCGGAGAAAACCGAAGTAGTATTTAACTCCACATGGATGTCTAAGTTTAATGCAGCAGACTTAATTCAGTTGGCAGCAAAGCATACCGTGGCGCGAATGCTTGAAAGGGATGATTTTAGCAAGCGTTATGCTAGTGGCAAGTCAATAGCGATACATGAGTTCCTATACCCACTTATCCAAGGATATGATTCGGTGGCATTAAAGGCTGATGTTGAATTGGGTGGTACAGACCAAAAGTTTAATTTACTGGTGGGGCGGCAACTGCAAGAAGTGTACGGACAGCCGCCACAAGTTGTGATGACAATGCCAATACTGGAAGGCTTAGACGGCGTACAGAAAATGTCTAAGTCTTTAGATAACTACATAGCTATAAATGAATCACCTAACGACATGTTTGGAAAACTCATGTCAATATCAGATGTGTTGATGTGGCGGTATTTCGAATTACTTAGCTTTAGAGAGATAACTGAAATAAATGATTGGAAAGATAAGTGTGATGCGGGGCAAGAGAACCCGAAGAATATAAAGGTTATCCTAGCATTGGAAATTGTAGAAAGGTTTCATAATAAAGAAGATGCGCAAAAAGCACATCAAGAATTTGAATCCAGATTTAAGCACGGTAAGCCTCCAGAAGAGATAAAAGAAGTAACGCTAAAAGGCGAGAAGGGCGTCATGATAGCGAATGCATTAAAGGATGCAGGGCTAACAACAAGCACGTCGGATGCATACAGAATGTTAAAGCAAGGTGCTGTACGGATTAATGGCGAAAGAACAAGCGATAAAGGCTTGCTGTTAGAGTCGGGGAATGAATATCTAGCGCAAGTAGGCAAAAGAAAATTTGCAAAGATAACAATAACTTAAGAAATATATATAGAAATCATAAAAATAATAGTTGACCGTTAAAATATCATCCCTATAATACGCATCTCCTCTGGCCAAGCAGTAATAAACCAGTAGGAAAACAGTTAGGAAACGAAGTAATTTAAAAGTAAAAAAGTTATAAATTTATTTGCTTTATAAAGTTAACTCGATATAATAGCTGGCCCGGTTCGATGAAAATCTTGAACCAGCTCTTTAAAAATTTATCAAGTAATTTGTGTGGACACTTGTGTTGATTGTTTAAGTTATTTTAAAAATATATCAATATAGGTTGAACGCACTTAAGTTTTAATTTAAGTAAAGTAATACGTTTAATTCTATATTGAGCAAGATCTAGACCTCCTTTTATGAGGTCGAAAAATATAAACTGAAGAGTTTGATCATGGCTCAGATTGAACGCTGGCGGCATGCCTAACACATGCAAGTCGAACGGAAACGATGCTAGCTTGCTAGCAGGCGTCGAGTGGCGGACGGGTGAGTAATGCATAGGAATCTACCTAATAGTGGGGGACAACCTGGTGAAAACCAGGCTAATACCGCATAATCCCTACGGGGCAAAGCAGGGGACCTTCGGGCCTTGCGCTAATAGATGAGCCTATGTCGGATTAGCTTGTTGGTGGGGTAATGGCCTACCAAGGCGACGATCCGTAGCTGGTCTGAGAGGATGATCAGCCACACTGGGACTGAGACACGGCCCAGACTCCTACGGGA
>JAESRY010000087.1 GCA_016764415.1 Cycloclasticus sp.
ATTTTTAGTCGATAGCTTAGGGCAGCAAGTTTTTCCATCGTTTATTGATATTTATGAGCAACCGTTATTGCGCCAAGCGATGGGTAGTTCGGCGTATGACTCTGAAGGTGTTGCAACTTCAACGAGGAATATTGTTGAAGCTGGAACAGTGCAAGGTTATGTTCTTAGTAGTTATTCGGCGCGTAAGCTGGGTATGCAAAGTACAGCTAATGCGGGTGGCGTACATAACCTGACTATTAAGCCCGGCGACTTGGATTTTCAAGGTTTATTGAAAGAAATGAACACGGGCTTATTGGTGACAGAGCTTATAGGCCAAGGCGTTAATACATTGACAGGTGATTACTCAAGAGGTGCAACTGGGTTTTGGGTAGAAAATGGCGAGATTCAGTTTCCTGTTGAAGAAGTGACGATTGCCGGAAATTTAAAAGACATGTTCCAATCCGTTATCGCTGTGGGTAATGACGTTGATTTGAGGGGTAATACACGTACAGGGTCAATTTTACTTAGCGAAATGACACTAGCCGGTAATTAGAAAGAGCGCTTTCTAAGTCAAGAAAATGGTCGCAAGGCCTAGAAATGACAGAAAGCCAACCACGTCTGTGACGGTTGTTAAAATAACGCCGCCTGCAATGGCGGGGTCAATATCCATCCGTTTGAGGGTTAGCGGAATGCTAGCACCGGCTAATGCCGCGACAAGCAGGTTAATAATAAGTGCTGCACCAATGAGCAGACCCAGTGACACGTCTTGGAACCAAAGCCCTGTAATAATTGCAACGACGCTCGCCCACAAAATACCGTTCAGACCTCCGACGGCTAATTCTTTCCATAACAGGGAACGAGAGTTGGTACTGCCGATTTGATTCAACGTAATGCCGCGAATAACAAGCATCAGGGTTTGACTGCCTGCGACACCTCCCATACTGGCAACAATAGGCATTAACACGGCTAAGGCAACGATTTGTTCAATTGTTTCGGCGAAAAGGCCAATGACCCAGGCGGCTAGAAAAGCGGTGAACAGGTTAATCCCCAACCAGACGGCGCGACGTTTTGCACTTCTTGTTACGGGTGCAAACATATCGTCGTCTTCATCTAAACCGGCAAGGTTGAGTAAAGAACGGTCTGCTTCATCACGAATAACGTCAACGACATCATCCACGGTAATTCGACCTAAAATCTGACGGTTCTCATCCACAACAGCTGCAGAGACAAGGTTGTAATCTTCGAAAAATGACGCGACTTCATTGTCAGGCAAAGCAACTGGCAATACTTTTTCGTCGGTTATCATGATATTGCTGACGGACTCTTTCCTACTCTTCGTCAGTATGTCGGAGATGTTAAGCACACCGAGGTAGCGATCATCTTTATCTACTACGAATAACTTATCTGTGTTATCAGGTAGCTCGCCGCGTTGGCGTAGGTATCTCAATACCACCTCCAGCTCAACATTGGGGCGAATGGTGATCATGTCGGGGTTCATTAGGCCACCGGCAGTATCTTCATCATACGACATCACGGATTGTAAGCGACGTCGATCTTGGTTGGTCATGGAGCGCACTACTTGATGCAGAACGGCTTCAGGAAGATCGTTAAAAATATCCGCTAAATCGTCGGCTTCTAAGGAGCCGGCGGCGGTAATGAGGTCTTTTTCATCGGTTTGCTCAATAAGACCTTGTCGAACTTCATCATTAACTTCGACAAGAATGTCACCGGTTAACTCTGGGTTGATAAGTTCCCAGACAATACGTCTATTTTGTAGCGGTAAAGATTCTAGAAGATTGGCTATTTCAGCGGGATGCAGCTCGTTAACTTGGTGCTCAATTTGCGATAACGCACCACTGTCTAGGTTACCCGCGAGTAAACGTAGGTGCTCATGCGTGTTCTCATGTTGAGGGGATGCTGACATTTATATGCAGTTTCACGTTGTCTAGACGAACAATATTCTAGCCTAATCAATCAGGAGCTGCTTTGTTATTTAAATATTGTGAGTGCGGTTGGCTTAAGAATTGAGCCGCTTAATCTGGCTTTAGGGGCGTTCACGGTGGCGTGTAATAACGCTTAGCCCTTGCTCAGATAAATGTTTCGCTAGTTTTTCTGTTAGGTAAACTGAACGATGTTGACCGCCTGTACAGCCGATACCAATGGTCAGGTAGTTTCGGTTACTGTTAATGAATTCAGGTATCCAACGGGTTAAAAAGGCCGCGTTATCATGAAGGTATTGTTGCACCAGTTCTGAGTTATCTAGAAAAGATATGACGTCGGCATCCTGGCCGTTTAAATGGCGCAAACTGGGTTCCCAATAGGGGTTTGGCAGACAACGCGCATCAAATACAAAATCCACATCATTGGGTGCGCCGTGCTTGTAACCAAACGACATAATTTGAAGCGATAGTGCATGCTCTTTGCGTAAACAAACGCGATCACGAATAATATCGTGTAATTGATGGACGTTAGTATGCGTTGTGTCTATCTGAATACTGGCGTGACTGGCTATTAAATTAAGGCGTTCGAGTTCTAAATCAATCGCTTCATCTAATGAGGTGTTTTTGTCTGAAAGGGGATGTTTACGTCGCGTTTCATTAAACCTTCTGAGTAAACTTTCTTTGCTTGCTCGCAGAAAAATCACCTCATAATCAACCCGCTCTGCCTTTAGCTGCTCGATGAAAGAGCCGAATTGGTTTAATGAAAGAGGATCGTTACGGGCATCTATGCCAACGGCTGCATGCTTGATGCCTGTTTTTTCAGAATGAGCGAGCAGGTCCGAAAAATCATGAAGTAGGGCGATGGGTAGATTATCAGTACAATAAAAACCAGCGTCCTCTAGTGTGTCCAAGGTGACACTTTTTCCAGCACCGGATAGTCCGCTAACGATAATAAGTTTCATGGTTGATTAAAAAAGGCCGACGGTAAGGTCGGCCTTGCTCTTAATTAACGATGTGCGTTCTTTTTTTCTTTATGTTTAATGACTTGCCTGTCGAGTTTGTCAACGAGGGTATCGATAGCGGCATACATGTTCTCTTGTGTATCCTCGGCAAATATTTTGCTGCCATTTAACTGGATGGTCGCTTCGGCCTTCTGCTCTAGTTTTTCGACAGATAGAACGACGTGAATATCGATGACTTTGTCGAAGTGCCGTTTTATTTTGCTAAATTTATTGTTGGTATAGTCTCGTATAGCATCAGTGATATCAACATGGTGTCCTGAAAGATCTAATTGCATATTACTCTCCTGTTGTGGTTACGAAAAAGTCAAAGGATTCGTTTCCTCTGGCTGGAAGGTGGAATAGAAATGGATTCACGGTACTTTGCAATGGTACGTCGTGCAACGTTAATGCCTCTTTCGCCCAGAATAGCGGCAATTTTGTTGTCACTGAGCGGTTTTTTCACATTCTCGTTATTGACCAATTCTTTTATAAATGCCCTGATGGCGGTCGCTGAACATTCGCCACCGCTCTCTGTGCCGACATGGCTAGAGAAAAAGTGCTTGAGTTCAAAAATGCCATTGGGTGTATGCATATATTTATTAGTGGTTACACGAGAGATGGTTGACTCGTGCATTTCAACAGCCTCGGCGATATCACGAAGAATCATCGGCTTCATTGAAATAGCGCCGTGTTCAAGGAAACCTTGTTGACGTTCGACAATTTCTTGGGTTACCAGCATAAGCGTTTCATTTCTGCTTTGTAGGCTTTTTAAAAACCAGCGTGCTTCTTGTAGGTGGTCCCTCATTGTTTGCGAATCGCTACTTTTATCACCCCGTTTAATTAAGTTCTGGTAGTAGGGGTTAATGCGTATATTGGTAGCGATTTCCCCATTAATAGACACTTGCCATTTGCCTTTTACTTTGGCGACATAAACATCGGGCGTGATGTATTCGGTGCTTGTGTCCGCAATGCCAGAGCCTGGGCGTGGGTTGAGTTGTTGAATCAGTGAAATGATGTGTTCAAGAGTTTCATCGTTGATGCTTAGCTGCCGCTTAATTTTTGCGCTATCTTGAGCACCAAGTGCTGACATATAATCGCGAACCAACTCGGTAGCTAATTCTAAAAATGGCGTTTTTTCAGGCAGTTGTTTAAGCTGGATAAGCAAACAGTCTTGAAGGTCAAGAGCGCCTACACCCAGTGGGTCAAAGGATTGAACTTTATGTAATACAGCGACCACTTCATCAAGATCCAAATCATCTAAGTGTTGAACCAGGTGTTGATGGAGTTGTTCGGTGTCGGTATTCAAATACCCGTTATCATCAATGCTATCAATAATGGTAGTGGCGATGACGCGGTCGGTATCGGAAAAATTGGTTAATTCCATTTGCCAGACTAAATGATCATGCAAGGTTTGTTTGGCGGAATTAATGCTGCCAGGGTCGGGTGGGGCGCTGTCATTTGTTTGTTGCGAACTAGTGCCGGCTGCTGGCGTTAAATCGTATATTTCATCCCATGATGTATCTACAGCAAGCTCGTCGGGCAATTGGTCTTGTGAACCTTCGCTGGTTTTTTCATCCGTTGGTAAGTCAGTTTTTTCTGCTTCGACTGGATCATTATTATCGGTTTCTTGATCTGGGGTTTCCAGCATCATATTGCCGTCAAGAATGGTTTGGATTTCTTGTTGTAGTTCTATGGTGGACAACTGTAGCAAGCGTATGGCTTGTTGTAGTTGCGGTGTCATTGCCAAGTGTTGACCGACTCGAAGCTGAAGTGACTGCCTCATGAACACCAATATCTGAAAGTGGAAATAAAAAACAAATTACATCTCATGTTTATAATTCTAGACCATATTGCATAAAAGTTTGGTTTATTTTTAATAAAATTACATGCGAAATTCGTGCCCTAGGTACACGTCACGTACTTCGCGATGCTCTAGGATCTCGTCTGCAGAACCTTCAGTAATAACGGTGCCATTATTCAGTATATAAGCGCGATCACAGGTTCCAAGTGTTTCTCTAACGTTGTGGTCTGTAATAAGTACACCAATGTCTCGTTCAGTTAGGTGATGGATGATTTTTTGAATATCAATCACTGAAATGGGGTCTACGCCAGCGAAGGGTTCGTCGAGTAGAACAAAACGGGGTTCAGTAGCTAGTGCACGAGCAATTTCAAGACGTCGGCGTTCGCCACCTGACAGCGCCATGGCGCTTTGTGCGCGCAAGTGGTTAATGCCAAATTCATTTAATAATTCATCGAGAACTAATTCTTGTTGACCAGGCGATAACTCTTTTCTAGTTTGTAAAACAGCGCGAATATTATCCTCGACACTTAGTTTTCTAAAAACAGAGGCTTCTTGAGGTAGGTAGCCAATGCCGTGTCTGGCACGTACGTGCATTGGATCGTGTGTAATATCTTCATCATCAAGAAAAATATGACCGCTGTCTGGCTTTATTAGGCCAACAGTCATATAAAAACTGGTGGTTTTCCCAGCTCCATTAGGCCCCAGTAGACCAACGACTTCACCGCTCTTTACATTAATGCTGACTTCATCAACAACCTTGCGGTTATTAAATTGTTTGCAGATATTTTCGGTTCGTAACGTGCTCATTTATCGTCCCGGTTCTAAGGTGATTTTGACGCGCTTAGAGCCTGATTTTTTATCCCCGGCTTTAACGATTGAGCGCTTACTATCGTATACAATTCGATCGCTCTCGAAGGTGTTGCCGCTTTGCCATAGGGTGGCCTTATTGAGGAGTATTAATGTGTCTTTCGAAACGAGGTATTCAAAACGTTGAGCCTTACCTCGAATTAAGCCTTGGTCACCATCGGGTTGTTGCTTGAATTTAACCGGGTTTCCAATAGCAATAACCTTATCCGTTGACCCGCTTGAGCCATAGATGGTGACTTTGTCAGCTAAAATTTCCATACTACCTTGGGTGATAATGACGTTACCAGAATAGACGGTCACCTTTTTTGCATCATCTAAGTTAAAGCTATCAGCCTCCACTTCAACGGCTTTGCTTTTGTCTGAACTAAGCGCCCAAATCGGTGATGCAAAAGTGATTAAAACGAGGGTGATGAGGATATTTAATTTAGTTGATTTCATGGCGACCTTTTACTTGTTCTAATATTTTAATGTTAATGGGTTCACGAAAATGTGCGCGTAAACCAATGCCTTCGATATTATTATTGCCTGATTTTATAGTGACAAACTCATCAGTTTCGGCGAAGTCATTCAGTAGTTGTACACGTAAATTATGCGTGTCGATATCCAGAGCTGCAATATTTTTTAATGYRTMTYKCWTWWTKTKCACAKMKMCNAYTRNGTRWNGAYTWGKTSTYCRWCTGACGAAATATAACCGGTCTCCGATTCAATATGCAAATCTGGTTTGTCAGGTGTGTACATAGTCATAATGGGTTGCGTTATTTCGGTGCTGTCATCATCGGTGTAATGCTGCATGTATTGTGCTTGAAGGCGTTGCCTTGGCTCTCCTGTTAACGTCATGCTCAATATTTCGAAGTGTTTCAGAAAATAGTCAATTTTGTGTGATGCTTTCGCGGTTACTACGTCTACTTCTGGTTCTTGTATAAAGGCCAGCCACCATGTGCCAGCAGCAAGAATGGCTAGCGCAAGTACTCGTAGGCTTTTTGAAAATTTATGCATCTGTAAAAAGCTGTACGGCGCTATTGAGCTTATTTTGCGCGCTTAAAATTGCATCGCATACTTCACGTGCAGCACCTTGTCCGCCAGCACGTGTCGTTTGGCCTTGGCAATAAGGCAGAATTGACGGGTTAGCATCGTTAACGGCAATAGCTAGGCGAGCGCGCGACATTAACGCAAGGTCAGGTAGGTCATCGCCAACGTGGGCAACCTGATTAGCGGAAAGATTTAACGTTTCTAATAGGTCATTGAACGCGGCTGTTTTGTTTTCTTGGCCTTGGTAAACGTGGGTGATGCCCAGAGACTTCATGCGTTTATCGACAATCGATGAAGAACGGCCGGATATGATGGCTACTTCAACGCCATTTTGTTGCAATAATTTTAACCCTTGCCCATCTTGCGCATGAAAAGATTTGTATTCTTGACCCGCAAGATCAAAATATAATTTACCGTCCGTTAACACGCCATCGACATCAAAAATAACACACTTAATCTCTTTCGCCCGTTGCTGAAAATCATCGCTTAATTCAATCATGATAGCCCTGCCTTTAACATGTCGTGCATGTTCAGTGCGCCGACCAGTTTGTTATTGTCGGTAACCAGCAGCGCATTGATTTTTTTCTCCTGCATTATTTGCAGTGCTTCAACAGCTAGCTTGTTAGGGCTGATGGTGGAGCCGCCTTTAGTCATAACACTTTGAATGGTTGCTGTGTGAATGTCGGTGTTATTTTCCAGCATCCGGCGTAAATCGCCATCCGTAAAAATACCGATTAAATGGCTTTGCTGGTTAATGACTGCGGTCATGCCGAGTTTTTTATCCGTCATTTCTAGCAAAGCGGTGCTTACAAAATCTGTTTCTTCAACGACGGGAATTGCATCACCCTTGTGCATAATATCGTTCACGTGAAGTAATAAACGCCTACCTAAACTGCCGCCGGGGTGTGATAAGGCGAAATCTTCTTCGGTAAAGCCGCGTGCTTCGAGTAGCGCAATGGCAACGGCATCACCCATAACTAGCGCTGCAGTCGTGCTTGAAGTGGGCGCTAAGCCAAGAGGGCAGGCTTCTTTGTCTGTACTAGCATCAAGTGGAGCGTCCGACATAGTGGCCAATGTGGAATTCGGATTGCCGGTGATGGAAATTAATGGAATGCCGAGTCGTTTAAGTATCGGCAAGATGGTGAGTACTTCACCTGTTTCACCTGAATTGGACAGGGCTAAAGCGACATCGTCTTTAGTAATCATACCCAGGTCGCCATGGCTGGCTTCACCGGGATGAACAAAATGTGAGGGTGTGCCTGTGCTGGCAAGGGTAGCGGCGATTTTCTTGCCAATATGGCCTGATTTACCCATGCCCGTGACCACTACGTGGCCTTCGCATGAAAGCATTAACCGGCACGCTTCGACGAAGGATTGGTCAATTCTGGGCTGAAGTGCCGCCAGCGCATCGGTTTCAGTTTGAATAGTGCGCCGAGCTGAGTTGATCAGCTCCTGATCGTTAAAGGACATAGTTGACCGTTTGAAAGGGTTTAATAAAATGTGAAAGGGTTTAAGAAGGTTAAACCTCAGTGATATACAAAATGGCGTTAAACGCTACATAAGCCAGCAGCAAAACCACGCCCTTTTGACGAGAGATGACGCCGCCGGACATCTTCATTGGATACCCAAAGGCGAAGGCCATAAGTAGTACGGTTAACAGCAGCATAAAGCCAAAGTCACGGAACAAGAAGGCTGAGTCCAGTGCCATAGGGCCCAGTAGGGCAGGTATCGGCAGTACCGCTACCATATTGAATATGTTTGAACCGATGATATTACCCAGAGCAATATCATGGTGACCTTTGAGCGCGCAGCTAATGGTTGCCGCTAGCTCGGGTAGGCTTGTGCCAATGGCAACAATAGTCAGTCCGATCACCGCTTCGCTAATGCCCAGCGTAACGGCAATGCTGGTTGCGCCCCAAACCAGTATTTTTGAACTGATGAGTAGCAATACCAGGCCTATCACCAGTAGACGAACGCCGTGAGTGGTGCTGATTTGCGGTAAGTCGATGACATTCTCTTTGGTTTCTTCTTCCAAAACTTCTTCGAGGAAGGCTTTTTCTTTGCCTTGCTCAGAAACCAAAATATAAATAACAGCCGCCAAACCCAATAACAAAAGTGCGCCATCAATAGGGTCTAATATTAAATCTGCGAGGGTTAAGCCAGCACCCACGGTAATCATAAACAGAATGGGTAATTCGCGCCTAACCACCCAGTCGCGTACCGGTATGGGGGCAATAAGAGCGGTAATACCCAGCACCATGCCGGTGTTCGCAATGTTGGAACCCAGTGCGTTGCCAACGGCTAGCTCAGGTGCGCCGTCTAAAGTAGCCATGATAGAAACCAGAATTTCAGGTGCTGAAGTACCGATAGACACGACGGTGAGTCCCACCATGGCAGGCGACATCCCGAAGTTCCCAGCGCAGGCGGCGGCACCATCAACAAAGGCATCAGCACTTTTTGCCAACACAACAAAACCAGCAAAAATTGCAAAAACGGCTAACCAGGTGGACATTATTGGCTCAGATACTTCTCATAATGATTGAATTATTCATTTGGTAACCTACCAGAAACTGATTTTTTGATGACCAAAACGGGCGAGTATACCGGATTATTTCGTATCAGGTTAAATACCGTTTTGATCTAGATCTTGTACTGCCTAGCCCCCAACCTACAGTCACCATTAACGTCCTGCGAAAAGTGCATGAAATGATCGAACCTTTCACCGTATAATGACGCTCCTCAAAACAGCACAACTCAGGAAATACCTATGGCTGACCGAAGGGCCAAAGTTAAAAGAGATACCCTTGAAACCCAGATCGCCGTTGAGGTTAATCTTGACGGTAAGGGCCATTCTAAATTTGATACCGGTGTACCCTTTTTGGACCACATGATGGATCAAATTGCGCGCCATGGGATGATGGATTTAGACGTACATGCCGTGGGTGATCTAGAAATTGACGCTCACCACACGGTTGAAGATATCGGTATTACCCTTGGC
>JAESRY010000088.1 GCA_016764415.1 Cycloclasticus sp.
GCTAAGCGCCCTAAAAACTAATCAAACGAGTTAAAAATGTCTAGAAGAAAAAAAGCAATTAAGCGTTCAATCCTCCCAGATCCTAAATTTGGAAATTTAGTGTTAGCTAAATTTATGAACATGATTATGGTTGACGGAAAAAAATCAATTGCAGAGAAAATTGTGTACAGCGCCCTTGATACGATAGAAGCTAAAGGTCATGCAGAACCTGTTGACGCGTTAATTCAAGCGCTTGAAAAAGTTCAGCCAGCAGTTGAGGTTAAATCTCGTCGTGTTGGTGGTGCTACCTATCAAGTGCCAGTAGAAGTTAGACCAAGTCGTAGAATGGGTTTGTCAATGCGTTGGGTAATAGATGCCTCTCGTAAGCGTAGCGAAAGATCAATGTCTGCAAGGTTGGCTGGTGAAGTATTGGATGCGTTAGAAAGCAGAGGATCTGCGTACAAAAAGCGTGAAGATACACACCGTATGGCTGAAGCTAATAAAGCGTTCTCGCATTTCCGCTGGTAGATACTATTTAGAAAGTTTTAGGAAGAAAAGATGCCTCGTACTACTCCAATAGAGTGTTACCGTAATATTGGCATCATGGCTCATATTGACGCTGGTAAAACAACGACAACAGAGCGAATTTTATTTTATACAGGTGTGTCGCATAAGATTGGGGAAGTCCATGACGGTGCGGCAACGATGGACTGGATGGAGCAAGAGCAGGAGCGTGGAATAACCATTACTTCTGCAGCGACAACATGCTTTTGGTCTGGCATGGATAAACAGTTCGATGCGCACCGTATCAATATTATTGATACGCCGGGCCACGTAGACTTCACGATTGAAGTTGAAAGGTCTTTGAGAGTGTTGGATGGGGCGTGTGCTATTTTCTGTGCGGTTGGTGGTGTAGAGCCTCAGTCTGAAACAGTTTGGCGGCAAGCTGATAAATATGAAGTGCCGAGATTGGCTTTCATAAATAAAATGGATAGAGCGGGTGCGGACTTTCTTCGAGTCGTGCAACAGCTAAAAGATAGATTGGGTTGTAATGCAGTGCCTTTGCAATATGCAATAGGTGCTGAGGATGAGTTTGAAGGTGTGGTTGATTTGATCACAATGAAAGCCATCTATTGGGATAATGATGATAAAGGTTTGACACATCGAATAGATGAAGTCCCTTTTTGTATCAAAGAGCAATGCGAATCACTTCGTGAAGAGTTAGTTGAAGTGGCTGCGGACGGTAATGATGACCTTATGGAGTTGTATTTAGACTCAGGGGAATTAACTGATGAACAAATCCGCAAAGGTTTACGCCTTCGTACGCTAAGAAATGAAGTGGTTTTAGTTTTATGTGGTAGTGCATTCAAGAATAAAGGGGTGCAACCCATGTTGGACGCAGTCATTGAATATTTGCCGTCGCCAGTTGATGTTGTCGCCATAAAGGCTGTTGTAACCAACGAAGACGATGAGCCAGAAGTTAGGTTGGCTAGTGACACAGAGCCTTTTTCCGCGTTGGCATTTAAGATTGCAACAGACCCATTTGTAGGGACGTTGACTTTCTTTAGAGTTTACTCGGGTATTTTAAAAACAGGAGATACTGTTTTTAATCCGCTGAAAGGAAAAAAAGAACGCATTGGGCGCTTAGTGCAAATGCATTCGAATGAAAGGCAAGATATTAAAGAAGTTTATGCAGGGGATATTGCTGCTGCGATTGGGCTTAAGGACGTTACCACTGGTGACACTTTATGTGCAATTAATAAACCTATTACACTTGAACGAATGGAGTTTCCGGAACCTGTGATATCAATCGCGGTTGAGCCTAGAACAATACAAGATCAAGATAAAATGGCTTTAGCGTTGGGTAAGCTTGCACAAGAAGACCCGTCTTTTAAAGTTCATACTGACGAAGAGTCAGGGCAAACCATTATTTCTGGAATGGGTGAGTTGCATTTAGAAATAATTGTAGACCGCATGAAAAGAGAATTTGGTGTCGTTGCCAATGTTGGTACGCCGCAAGTAGCTTATCGCGAGACAATACGTCAAAGCGTAAAGCAAGAAGGAAAGTTTATAAGGCAATCTGGTGGGCGTGGTCAATATGGTCATGTTTGGTTAAAGTTAGAGCCATTGGATGATAAAGAATTKGAGTTTGTTGACGCTATTGTCGGTGGGTCGGTACCAAAAGAATTTATAAATGCAGTTGAAGTAGGCGTTAAAGAACAGATGAAAAATGGGGTTTTAGCAGGTTACCCTATGATCAATATTAAGGTAACTTTATACGATGGTTCGTATCATGATGTTGACTCTAACGAAATAGCGTTTAAAATAGCGGGCTCGCTTGGGTTTAAAGATGGAGCTGCAAATGCAAATCCAACGGTATTAGAGCCAATGATGAAAGTAGAGGTGGTAACGCCTGAAGATTATATGGGTCAAGTGGTTGGTGACTTAAATAAGCGTAGAGGAATTATTCATGGTATGAGTGATGTCCCCGCTGGAAAGACAGTTGATGCAGAAGTACCATTAGCGGAAATGTTTGGTTATGCCACTGATTTACGCTCTGCAACACAGGGAAGAGCTACTTATAGCATGATGTTTGATAAGTATGCCGAAGTACCTAAAGCATTAGAAGAAAAGATTAAGAGCAGAATTTTTAATTAAAAATTAAGTAATAACGGGTATTAGATAATGTCTAAAGAAAAATTTGAAAGAAACAAGCCCCATGTAAACGTTGGCACGATTGGCCACGTAGATCACGGAAAAACAACCTTAACGGCTGCATTAACGAAAGTGATGGCAGAAGCGTCGGGCGGAGAAGTCAAAGCCTTTGATGAGATTGACAACGCACCAGAAGAACGTGAGCGTGGTATTACCATCTCAACATCACACGTTGAATATGAATCAGCCAACCGTCACTACGCACACGTAGATTGCCCAGGTCACGCCGATTACGTCAAAAACATGATAACCGGTGCTGCCCAAATGGACGGCGCTATTCTAGTGTGTTCAGCAGCTGACGGCCCAATGCCTCAAACACGCGAGCATATCCTATTGTCACGTCAAGTAGGTGTTCCATACATCGTCGTGTTCATGAACAAAGCCGACATGGTAGATGATGACGAGCTACTAGAGCTTGTAGAAATGGAAATACGTGAACTATTAGACATGTACGAATTCCCAGGTGACGATACACCCGTTATCATAGGTTCAGCGCTTAAAGCACTTGAAGGCGATACATCAGACATCGGTGTTCCATCAGTACTTAAATTAGTAGAAGCRCTWGATACYTACATWCCAKWRCCARAAMGWGMMATYGAWRRWGAYTTCMTWATGCCARTWGAAGAYGTRTTCTCAATTTCAGGTCGTGGAACGGTAGTAACAGGCCGTATCGAACGTGGTGTGGTTAACGTAGGTGAAGAAATTGAAATCGTCGGCGTAAAAGAAACCGTAACAACCACCTGTACAGGTGTTGAAATGTTCCGTAAATTGCTTGACCAAGGTGAAGCAGGCGACAACGTAGGTGTCTTATTACGTGGAACAAAACGTGAAGACGTAGAACGTGGTCAAGTACTAGCAAAACCAGGTTCAATCAAGCCACATACACACTTCGAAGCTGAAGTATATGTATTGGGTAAAGACGAAGGTGGTCGTCATACACCCTTCTTCAACGGATACCGTCCACAGTTCTACTTCAGAACAACCGACGTAACAGGTGCATGTGATTTACCAGAAGGCATAGAAATGGTGATGCCAGGTGATAACGTGAAAATGACCGTAAAACTAATYAACCCAATCGCGATGGAAGACGGCTTACGTTTTGCTATACGTGAAGGTGGCCGCACAGTGGGCGCCGGTGTTGTTGCTAAAATTATTGAGTAATTAAGGCATTAGTAAAAACATCATTATCAAATAAGAAGTTTAGGTCAGTAGCTCAATTGGCAGAGCAGCGGTCTCCAAAACCGCAGGTTGGGGGTTCGATTCCCTCCTGGCCTGCCATTATTTGAATGAATACCTAATTTAAAAGAAAAGATAAGTTACAAAATGAGTTTAGAAACAGAACGAGATTCAAGTCAGTTTGATATTGCAAAATTAAGCCTAGCTTTTGCGGCGATGATTGCGGGAATTGGTGGTTTTTATATGTATGCCGATCAATCGTTATTGTTGCGTGTTATTGGTTTATTGGTAGCGCTGTCAGTTGCTGTTGGGCTTGTGTATATAACGGCAATCGGCCAATCATTTTGGCACTTTGCTCAAGGTTCTCGTATAGAGCTTAAAAAGATTATTTGGCCAACAAGGAAAGAAACCATTCAAACAACATTGATTGTTGGTGTGATGGTTTTATTTGTTGGAATTTTATTGTGGATGTTTGATAGCCTGCTTTTGTGGGGTATTGGGCAAGTAACGGGTTAAGGCAAATAATATGGCATTGCGTTGGTATGTGGTTCACGCCTATTCAAATTTTGAACATCGTGTAAAAAGCTCTTTGGAAGAAGCTATCGAGCGCGAAGGAATGGAAGATCAGTTTGGTGAAATATTAATACCAACTGAGGAAGTTGTTGAAATGCGTGATGGCCAGCAAAAAAGAAGTGAAAGAAAATTCTTTCCTGGTTACGTGTTAGTTCAAATGGAATTAAATGATGCGACATGGCACTTGGTTAAGGACGTGTCTAAAGTATTGGGTTTCATTGGTGGTAAAAGTGATCGCCCAGCACCTATTTCAGATGTTGAAGCAGAAAAAATACTTAATAGAATTCAGGAAGGGGTTGAGAAGCCGCGGCCTAAAGTTCTGTTTGAAGTGGGTGAGGTTATTCGAATTAACGATGGACCATTCCAAGACTTTAACGGAACAGTTGAAGAAGTTAGTTATGACAAAAATTCAATACGTGCTTCTGTGTTGATTTTTGGGCGTGCAACGCCAGTAGATTTAGAATTCGGTCAGGTCGAAAAGGTCTGATTTTTTTAACAGGGGAGCCGAAAGGTGTTTGACCCATTTAGGAGATAAAAATGGCTAAGAAAATTGATGCTTATATTAAGCTGCAAGTAAAAGCAGGCGAAGCGAATCCAAGCCCGCCAGTTGGTCCAGCATTGGGTCAGCATGGTGTAAACATTATGGAGTTTTGTAAGGCGTTTAACGCGAAAACTCAGGGTGTAGAGAAAGGCTTGCCGATTCCTGTTGTGATTTCAGTATTCAGCGACAAGAGTTTTACGTTCATTACTAAAACTCCACCTGCTGCAGTTTTATTACTGAAAGCGGCTGGAATCAAAAAAGGCAGTGGCACACCGAACACAGTTAAAGTAGCTAAGGTTACGCGTGCTCAGTTAGAAGAAATTGCTACGATTAAAAAAGCAGATATTACAGCAGCAGATATGGATGCGGCGGTAAGAACTATTGCTGGTAGTGCTCGTAGTATGGGTATTGATGTGGAGGGTGTGTAAATGGCTAAGCTAACTAAAAAAGAAAAATTAATTCAAGAAAAAGTAGAGCTAGGTAAAGCTTATAATGTAAGCAGTGCTTTCTCGCTTTTAAAAGAATTAGCAATAACAAAATTTGATGAATCAGTAGATGTAAGCGTTAACTTAGGCATTGATTCACGTAAATCAGACCAAAACGTCAGAGGCTCAACCTTGTTACCAAATGGAACAGGTAAAGTTGTGCGTGTTGCTGTATTTACTCAAGGCCCAAATGCTGAAGCGGCAATTGCGGCTGGTGCAGACATCGTTGGTATGGAAGATCTTGCGGCTAAAGTAAAAGCCGGAGAAATGGACTTTGATGTTGTTATTGCGTCTCCAGATGCGATGCGCGTTGTAGGCACATTGGGTCAGATTTTGGGTCCTCGTGGCTTGATGCCTAACCCAAAAGTAGGCACGGTTACGCCTGATGTTGCAACAGCGGTTAAAAATGCTAAAGGTGGTCAGGTTCGTTACAGAACTGATAAAGCCGGCATTATTCATTGCAGTATTGGTAAAACAACCTTTGATGAAAATGCGTTAAAAGAAAATATGGAAGCTTTATTAGCAGATTTAATAAAAGCTAAGCCGGTTTCTGCTAAGGGCATTTATTTGAAAAAAATTAGCGTATCTACAACGATGGGCCCAGGCCTTGTTGTGGATCAGTCTAGCATTAGTTTCGGCTAGAAGACTTCTATAAGAGAAGTCATAACTTTGGATTGCTGATGGTTCAGCAATCGTCAAAGACCGTAGGAGCATTTATGCTTAATTTCCTACGCAGACGGTAAGTCCTTATTGTTTTTTAGGATGACCCCGTTAAAGGGTGCCCATTTTGGGTTATATAAATCGTAACGTAATAACTTAGGTTATTGCATAACAGTAGTCAGGAGGTATTTATGCCACTAAATCTTGAGCAAAAACAAGCAGTAGTTGCTGAAGTGGCTGAGGTAGCTGCAAAAGCGTTTTCCGCCGTTGCAGCGGAGTACCGTGGTTTGACTGTTGTAGAGATGACTGAGCTTCGTGAAAAAGCTCGTGCATCTGGAGTGTACTTACGTGTTGTTAAAAACACATTGGTACGCAAAGCTGTTGAGAATACTGAATTTGAATGTATTCAAGATGCTTTATCGGGTCCGTTAATTATAGCGTTCTCGATGGAAGATCCAGGTTGTGCGGCTCGATTAGTGAAGGATTTTAGTAAAGATCATGAGAAGTTAGAAACAAAATTTGTTTCTATAAGTGGTTTATTACTGGAAGCATCAGAGCTCGCAAGACTATCGAAACTACCGACAAAAGACCAAGCTATCAGTATGTTGATGTCTGTGATGAAAGCACCTGTCGAGAAATTCGTCAGAACGCTTGCTGAACCACATGCGAAATTGGTTAGAACTGTCGATGCTGTCCGCGTACAAAAGCAGGCCGCATAGGTATTTATTTAAACAAATTTAATTATTAATAGAGGTTAAGAAAATGGCTGTTTCAAAAGAAGATATTTTAGAAGCAATTGCAAGTATGAGTGTTATGGATGTCGTGGAATTAGTTGAAGCGATGGAAGAAAAATTTGGCGTATCTGCAGCAGCTGCTGTTGCTGCTGCACCAGCAGCTGGCGGCGACGCTGGAGCTGCTGCTGAAGAGCAAACTGAATTTGACGTTATGATGACAAGTTTCGGTGAAAACAAAGTTAGCGCTATTAAAGCTGTTCGCTCTATTACTGGCCTTGGCTTGAAAGAAGCTAAAGGCTTAGTAGAAAGTGCACCGGTTGCTGTTAAAGAAGCCGTGTCAAAAGCTGAAGCTGAAGAAACTGTTAAACAACTTGAAGAAGCTGGCGCTTCTGCTGAAATCAAGTAGTAATTGTTGTTTATAAAAAGCTTTTAAAGAATAGGGTCGGTAGTTTTAAACTACCGACCTATTTCCCGTTGTAGGGAATTAAATTTTCAATTTATTAAAAGTGAATTGAAAGTAAACGAATTATAAGGGTTTAAATATGGCGTACTCATTTACTGAGAAAAAACGTATTCGTAAAACATTTGGTCGTCAAGAAGGTGCTATGCCAACGCCGTACTTGATTGAGACGCAAATTAGTTCTTACAAACGTTTTCTCCAATCTGATGTGGCAAATGCAGAAGATCTTGATCCAATTGGACTTCATGCGGCACTTGGTAGCGTGTTTCCAATTAAGAGTCWTACAGGCTATGCGGTTTTAGAATATGTGAGTTATCGTTTAGGCAAACCTAAGTTTGACGTCAAAGAATGTCAATCACGTGGTGCAACGTATGCATCACCTTTAAGAGTACAAGTTAGGTTGGTTATCTATGATAAAGAATCTCCTGCAGGCTCTAAGCGCGTAAAAGATATACGCGAACAAGAAGTGTATATGGGTGAGTTACCGTTAATGACGGGTAACGGTACGTTTGTCATTAATGGCACAGAGCGAGTTATTGTTTCTCAGTTACATCGTTCACCTGGTGTGTTCTTTGATCATGACAAAGGCAAAACACACTCTTCAGGTAAATTACTTTTCTCTGCGCGTGTTATTCCTTATCGCGGTTCATGGTTAGATTTTGAATTTGATCATAAAGATATTGTTTATGTTCGAATTGATCGCCGTAGAAAGCTCCCTGCGACTGTGTTGTTAAAAGCGCTTGAATTCACTAACGATCAAATTATTGATATGTTCTTCGAGAAGAACGTATTCCACCTTAAAAAGACTAAAATCACCATGGATCTCGTGCCTGAAAGGTTGCGCGGTGAAATTATAAACTTTGATATAAAAGTTAAAAGTAAGGTCATAGTTGAAGAAGGCAGACGGATTACGGCTAAACATATTCGCCAACTAAACAAAAGTGAAGTTAAGGCGATTGATGTGCCTAATGAATACTTGTTAGGTAAATTGTTGGCATCGACTATTGTTAACGAAGAAACAGGTGAAATTGTTGCCGAGTTAAATACTGAGATTACAGAAGACAATATTGATGAAATAATCAATAGTGGTGTGAAGAAATTAGAGACTTTGTATGTCAATGAGTTGGATAAAGGTGCCTTTATTTCAAACACATTGAAAATTGATTCAACGCTGAATCAATTAGATGCATTGGTTGAAATTTATCGCATGATGCGCCCTGGTGAGCCACCAACAAAGGACTCTGCGCTTAAATTATTTAATAATTTATTCTTCTCATTAGATCGCTACGACATTTCTACTGTAGGTCGTATGAAATTTAACCTTCGTTTAGGGCGTGAAGAAATTACGGGTCCTGGTGTTTTAAGTAATGAAGATATTATTGCTGTGCTTAAAGAGCTTATTGCTATCCGTAATGGTGACGGTTCAGTAGATGATATTGATCACTTGGGTAACAGAAGAATTCGCTCAGTTGGCGAGATGGTTGAAAACCAATTTAGAGTGGGCTTAGTACGTGTTGAACGTGCAGTGAAAGAACGCTTGTCTATTGCTGATTCTGAAGGCCTTATGCCTCAAGAAATTATCAATGCTAAACCGGTTGCTGCAGCGATTAAAGAGTTCTTTGGTTCTAGTCAGTTATCTCAATTTATGGATCAAAACAATCCATTATCAGAGATTACACATAAACGTCGTGTGTCAGCATTAGGCCCAGGTGGCTTGGCTCGTGAAAGAGCGGGTTTTGAAGTTCGAGATGTGCACGCAACTCACTACGGTCGTGTATGCCCAATTGAAACGCCAGAGGGACCAAACATTGGTTTGATTAACTCACTGGCTGTTTATGCAAGAACAAATTCATATGGTTTCCTTGAGACGCCTTACAAAAAGGTTGTTGATGGAAAATTGACTGATCAAGTAGATTACTTGTCAGCGATTGAAGAAGGCCGTTTCTATATCGCTCAAGCAAATGCTGAGTTAGATGCTGAAGGAAAATTTACTGAAGACATGGTGACATGTCGTCATGCGGAAGAATTTGCGATTACAACAGCGGATAAAATTAATTATATGGATGTGTCGCCGAAGCAGATTGTTTCGGTTGCGGCGTCAATTATTCCATTCTTAGAGCACGA
>JAESRY010000089.1 GCA_016764415.1 Cycloclasticus sp.
ATGGTACCAAGCTCTTTCGCTGATCTAGCTGAAAAACTGATGCCTTCAGTTGTTAATATAGCGAGCACACAAACAATTAGAACAACTTCCAATCCCTTTCCTTTTGAATTTCCAGAAGGATCTCCATTTAAGGACATGTTTAAAGAATTTAATCAGCCGCGGGAAAGAAAAGCTACTGGACTTGGGTCAGGCTTTATAATTGATGAGAAAGGTATAGTGGTTACTAATAATCACGTTATTCAAGGAGCAGAAGATATCGTTGTTAGCGTTAATGGATCTAAAGAATATAAAGCTAAAGTCATAGGCAAAGATCCTTATATGGACTTAGCAGTTTTGCAAATAGAATCAGATGAAAAATTTATACCCGTTAGTTTTGGCGATTCAGATAAAGCGCGTGTTGGAGATTGGGTTATTGCTATTGGCAATCCATTTGGTTTAGGCCAAACCGTAACGTCTGGCATTGTTAGCGCATTAGGCCGATCGGGGCTTGGCATTGAAGGCTATGAAGACTTCATTCAAACCGATGCATCCATTAATCCCGGCAATTCCGGCGGCGCGCTCATTAATTTGCGTGGCGAATTAATTGGCATTAATACCGCCATTATTGCTCCGAATGGTGGCAATGTAGGTATTGGCTTTGCCATACCTAGCAATATGGCGATAAGCCTTAAAAATCAATTAATTAAATTCGGCAAAGTGAACCGTGGGCAATTAGGCATTAGCGTTCAAGATCTAACCCCTGAACTGGCTCAAGCTTTTAATTTAAATATCCGTGACGGCGTTATTATTAGCCAAGTTGCCAATAATTCGCCCGCTAAAAAAGCCGGCTTGAGCCCAGGCGATATTGTTTTAATGGTGAATGGAAAACAAACAAAAAACAGCRCCAGTCTACGTAATAGTTTGGGTTTATTAAGTGTTGGTGACAATGCTAAATTACAGATTTTACGTAATGGTGAGCAACAACAGGTCAATATAAAAATTGGCGAACGAAAAGTCGCCACTGTTGCAGGGTCTCGCGTACACAGCCAGCTTGACGGTACGACCTTGTCAAACTTATCCCCAGACGACAAACAAAATAACATTCAACACGGCGTTAAAGTTATCGACATCACGCCTAACTCGCGTGCTTGGGTTAATGGCTTACGTAAAGGAGACGTTATCGCTAGGGCTAACCGTGTTCCCATTCACAATATCATTGAATTAATTAAAGCGACAAAAAAGCGCAAATCAATGTTATTGAACGTTCAACGCGATAACAGCGCATTCTTTTTAACCATTCGGTAAGCATAATGACTGACAATTCTCGAGATTTTACCCCCCTTAATATCGCTATCATGGTGGTCTCTGATTCACGTACAGAAGCAACAGACACCTCCGGCAAAACACTGGTAGACCGTTTAACTGAAGTCGGTCATCATTGTGCGGAAAAAGCCATTATCGCTGACAATATCTACCTTATTCGAGCCAAATTGTCGGCATGGATAGCTGATCCAAGCATTAACGCCATTATCACAACCGGTGGCACCGGCGTAACCGGTCGAGATGGAACACCAGAAGCCGTGCAACCTTTATTAGACAAAGAACTGAATGGTTTTGGTGAGGTTTTCCGCACCTTGTCATACGATGAAATTGGCACATCAACTATCCAATCTCGCGCTATTGCCGGCGTTGCTAATGGGCATTACATTTTTTGCATTCCCGGCTCGTCTGGCGCGTGCAGAACAGCTTGGGATAAGCTCATTAATGCACAATTAGATTACCGCACAAGGCCATGTAATTTAGTCGAGGTAATGCCTCGTCTGTTAGAAAAGTAGCCCCTTGAACAAATCACCGTTTATTCCATTAGGCGCCCTATCAGCTTTTCTGGCCGTCGCATTTGGTGCCTTTGGTGCCCATGCACTCAAAGCATCACTTAGCCCTTATTCTCTAGGTGTTTATCACACCGCTGTCGACTATCACATGTGGCACGCCATCGGCTTGCTCATCATCGGCGTACTACAGCAACAAAACTCATCGAACTTGCTATGCAAGGCCGGTTGGTTTATGTTCGCGGGCATTATTATTTTCTCTGGCAGCCTCTATGCCCTTAGTTTAAGCGGCATCAAACTATTGGGTGCTATCACACCGGTTGGTGGTGTCTGCCTGTTAATCGCTTGGCTATTACTGGCTTATTCATTCATTAAATCTAACTAACGCGCTCAATGTCCAATACACAACAAAACACCATCTATTTAAAAGACTACACCGTTCCTGAATTCCTGATTAGTCATACCCAACTTGAATTTGAACTAACCGCGCAGCACACACTCGTTCGCTCAACACTCAACATTCAAAGAAACACTGCGTGCAATAAGCAAAACCCTGAACTTGTTTTGATGGGCGAAGAACTTGAGCTAATTTCTATTGCTGTTGATGGCCAAGCCTTATCGCAAGAGCAATACAGCTTAGACGAACACACCTTAACCATTCACAAACCCAAGAATGATTTTTCGTTGGAGATAACTAACGCAATCAACCCGCGTAAAAACACCGCATTAAGTGGCCTTTATGAATCGAACGGCATGCTCTGTACACAGTGCGAGGCCGAAGGTTTTAGACGCATTACTTGGTACCTTGACCGACCCGATGTGATGTCCATTTTCACCGTGACGCTTACTGCGGATAGAGACCTCTATCCGGTTTTATTGTCTAACGGTAATCGTGGTGAGCAAGACGAACTCGACAATAATAAACACAGTGTACTTTGGCACGACCCCTTTCCGAAACCATGCTACTTATTCGCCTTAGTAGCTGGTGACCTTGCATGCTTAAGCGACCAGTTCACCACTTGCTCTGGTCGCGAAGTGGCCTTACAAGTTTACGTAGAGGAGAGTGATCTAGATAAAACGCAACACGCGATGCAATCGTTGAAAAACTCAATGCGCTGGGATGAAAAAGCATTTGGTCGTGAGTACGATCTAGATCTATACATGATTGTCGCGGTGAGCCATTTCAATATGGGCGCCATGGAAAATAAGGGACTAAATGTTTTTAATACGAAATATGTATTAGCTAGCGAAAAAACCGCGACAGATACCGATTTCGAAAATATCGAAGCGGTTATTGGGCACGAGTATTTCCACAATTGGTCAGGCAACCGCGTAACGTGCCGAGATTGGTTTCAACTCAGTTTAAAAGAAGGCTTTACCGTCTTTCGTGACCAGCAATTTACCGCGCACCAAACCTCTGATGCTGTTAAGCGGATTAAAGATGTCAACATGCTGCGAACGCACCAATTTGCTGAAGATGCTGGGCCACTATCACATCCTATTCGCCCTGATTCATTCGTTGAAATTAACAATTTTTACACATTAACCATTTACGAAAAAGGCGCCGAGGTCGTGCGCATGCTCCACACATTACTGGGAGAAGAAGGTTTCAGAAAAGGTTGCGACTTGTATTTTAATCGCCACGATGGACAAGCCGTTACCACTGATGATTTTGTCAGCGCTTTAGAAGATGCAAATGGTACTGATTTTAGCCAATTTAAAAACTGGTATTCACAGGCAGGCACCCCGGAAGTCACGCTAAAAACATCCTATGACGTGGCCAATCAAACGTACTCTCTAACCTTCAAACAGCATTGCCCTTTAAATGTAATTGAAACTAAAAAGGCGCCTTTCCTCATTCCCATTCGTGTTGGATTACTTAACCAAGAAGGTCGTGAGTTCACGCTAAAAGGTGGGCAAACATCTGTCGTTTTGGAGCTTAAAGAAGTTGAGCAAACCTTTACTTTTGAGAATATTGACAGCGAACCCACTCCATCGGTATTACGCGGATTTTCTGCGCCAATAAAACTGAAATCACCCCTTTCACTTGTGCAAAATATTCATTTATTTCAACATGATAGCGATTCGTTCAATCGCTGGGAAGCTGGCCAGAACTGTTTAGGATCATTTATTTTCGACACCGTTAAGGCAATACAAAATAAAACCGCCGCACCCGAATTACCAACGTCATTAATAAACGCATTTAGCAACCTATTGCATCACCCCCTTGAAGATTTGGCGTATCAATCACATTTACTTAGCTTACCAAGCAAGTCTTATCTCGCTGAACAAATGGACGTTATTGATATCGATGCATTGTTTCAAGCGCATCACTCAATAAAAAAACAGCTTGCTTCATCTCTCAAAAATTTATGGCTACAAAACTATACTGCCTGTCATCAAGTTGATGCGGGCATCACATCTGTTGAAATTGCCCAACGTAGTTTTAAAAACCTTTGCTTAGATTATCTGATGGCGCTCGAGGAAGACGATGCGCTAGCGCTTTGCAGTAAACAATTTGAAAACGCACAAAACATGACTGATCAAATAGCCGCTTTAGGGCAGTTAAGTCATCTGAATAGCGCCACCAGTGCTTCCTACTTCAGTGCGTTTTATACTCAATGGGAAGATGAACCACTTGTTATTGATAAGTGGTTTACCTTGCAAGCCTGTTCGGAAAGAGAAGGCGCCTTAGAGCACGTTAAGCAATTACTCGAACACACTGACTTTGACATAAAAACACCTAATCGGGTACGTAGTCTCATTGGTGCATTTGCTTCAGCAAACCCGCTACATTTCAATGCTGCTGATGGTTCAGGCTACGAATTTATTGCCAGCAACATCATCAAGCTTGATAGTGTCAATCCACAAATTGCAGCACGTTTAGCGAATTCATTGAGCCATTGGAAAAAGTTTGACGCTCATAGACAACAGCTAATTCAAGCTCAACTCATGCGTATACAGTCACACGAAGCACTGTCTAAAGATGTAATGGAAATCGTTACCCGCAGTTTAAATCTTGAATTCAAGCATTAAGTGCAATTGTTTTATGCAACCAGTAATTTCTCTGACTGCCCCGTAAACAATTCATGAGGAGTTTTATACCCCCCATTTAGGGCTAGGGTGGGGGTAAATACCCGAAATTATCCTAACAATTAGAATGAGCGTAATACCCTCATCCCAACCTTCCCCCTTAAAGGGGGAAGGAGCGGAAGCAAGTAAAGGAACATAAAGATGCATAACTCTTACTAACATGGTTAAAGAAAACAACAGCATTCTAATTCAGCATTTTAAAAGCCCCTACGGCGAATTGATTTTAGGCGCATTTAATCAACAACTTTGTCTATGCGATTGGCAATATCGCCGCATGCGCACCACCATAGATAAACGTTTGCAAACCGCTTTGAGCGCAACATATCTTGAGCAACCATCGGATGTAGTAAACGAAACAATCAAACAGCTAGGCGAGTATTTCAACAAAGAACGAACACAGTTCAATATTCCTCTATTAATGCTCGGCTCGGATTTTCAACAACAAGTATGGAATGCATTATTGACTATTCCTTATGGCTCCACCACGTCGTACCAGTCTTTAGCTGAACGTATTAATAACAATAAAGCAGTGCGTGCAGTAGCCAGTGCAAATGGTGCCAACGCCATCAGTATTCTTATCCCATGCCACCGCGTTATCGGCAGCAACGGGGAATTAACTGGGTATGCAGGCGGGCTTCCTGCTAAGAAACGCCTTCTTGCTTTAGAACACGTTTAAATCTAATCTCTGCACCTATACCTTTAGCCTTCTCGCGTTACAATACGCAATACCCATCCAATTTTAAGGAATACCTGTGACCAACAACGATATTTTGCGCCGAATTCGCTACGTTTTTGATATTAACGATTCAACAATGACCGACATTTTTAAACATGCAGATTATGATGCCGACCGAGAACAAATCAGTAATTGGCTGAAAAAAGATGATGATGAGACTTATGAAGCCTGTGGAGATATTCAATTTTCAACGTTTCTTAACGGTTTGATTATTGAAAAACGCGGAAAACAAGAGGGTGTAACGCCTGAGCCTGACAAACGACTCAACAATAATATTATTTTACGTAAACTTAAAATTGCCTTAGAGCTAAAAAATGATGAGCTGTTAGAGCTTATTTCACGTAATGGGTTATCTATCAGCAAGCACGAATTAAGCGCATTTTTTCGCAGAGCAGGCCACAAACATTACCGTTCTTGCAAAGACCAAGTGCTGCGTAATTTCTTACAAGCATTACAAGAAAAATATCGCCCGAGCTTAGCCGACTAATTTATTCCATTCGTGTTCTCGCCATGAAGACGGCTAGCAAAGGTATACAACATAGCGGCGGTAGCACCCCAAATTTGATAGCCGTTGTACATTAATTCCCAATAGAGCCTATTCTCACCCTGCCAGAAAATTTCTTTTTGTTCGTAAGCCGACCTATCAGTAAGAACCGATAACGGCACTTCGAAAACTTCTGCCACTTCAAACTCATCTATTTTTAGCGTAAACGTTGAATCAACAAACCCCACAATAGGAATTACATTAAAGTCTGTTACCGTTAGAAATGGCTCGATAACGCCCGCCACTTCAATCAACTCTCTATGAATACCCACTTCTTCCTCGGTTTCCCTAAGCGCAGTATGTAATGGTGATTGGTCTACCGAATCGGCTCGGCCTCCTGGAAAACTAACTTGACCCGCATGATGGTGTAAATGATCCGTTCGCTTGGTCAATAAAACTTGCCACTCGCCTCGGTCTACCAACGGAATTAATACGGCCGCATCGCGGAGCCCATCATCGCGTTGCTGATGCGTCCAATCTTTGAGTGATTCTGTAGGTTCTAACGACTGAATAATATGCTGACGTTTCATCCGCTTAGTTTAACGTGAACATAACCATCTATAAAATTACATTAAGGGCTTATTTACATCCGTCGACCGAAATATGTAGGTACCTGAGCGCCTATCTTGAAAATAATATTCCAGTGACAACGCCATCGTTTCAAATGCCAGCTCATCCCAAGGAATTTCATTTTCGGCAAATAAGCGAACCTCTAAACTTTCTTCACCACTAGAAAACTCTGGCTTCAATAAGGCTGAGCGATACATCATATAGACTTGATTGATATGCGGAAGGTTAAACACCGCATACAGCTCATCTGTACGCACGATAGCCTCAGCTTCTTCAAGCGTTTCACGAATAGCCGCTTGTTCTGTCGTTTCGCCCAGCTCCATAAAGCCTGCGGGCAAGGTCCAAAAACCTTTTCGAGGATTTATTGCGCGTTTACACAATAAAACCTTATCTTCCCAAACAGGAATGCAGCCTGCGATTATCCGAGGGTTTTGATAATGAATGGTATCGCATGTACCACAGACATCTCRGTAACGATTATCGCCGTTGGGAACTTGCGATTGCGTTTCATTGCCACAATGTGGGCAATATTTCATTAGGGTGTTAGGCAAGCATCTCGCCTATCAACTCATCTTCTAACTCAATCCGGTTGGCCAATTGCTCACCCACGCCTGATAAGCTATTAGATAACTCATTTAAGATCAGTGCTGGCGTTAAATGTTCATACTTATCGTTAAAGTCCAACACCACTTCCGTGGCCGCTGAGATTTTTGGATAAATGCGCTCTGCCGCCGTCATGACCGATTTACGTCGTTCTGTGCCGTCTAAAATTCGTTGGTACACGCCAAAATGGCCTAATGAAATGTAGTCAATTGTGATTTGGCAAAAGTCCTGAACCAGCTCTTCAATCGTCTTCTTACCTTTGTACTCTTCTATACCAGATACCGCGCAATAAGCCGACCACACGAGTTTGCGCTCTTCTAATAACTCTTCAACCAGTGTCCGCGTTTGGTTTCGGCTTTTTAATTCCACTACGTTTTCGTTAGTCATATCTCTCCACCAGCATTATTTTTTATTGTAAGCACACTCTATGCCATTCATGGCTTTTCGACAACAATAAAGCTAAATTAAATGGAGGCATTTTTCATCTAGCTTCATGAAACGTACGACCACATGGATACAGGAGGTAAGGCAACAAAAATAGGCGCTTGACGAACACAGGAAAAGTTACCGATGCCCTTTGGAAATAAGGGCGTCATTTTCCACTATAAAATATCCACCGCATCACCCACCGACACTTTTTTATCGCCCTGTTGCGCATTTATATTAGTGTTAACGCTGAGACGATACCAATGATCAAAGCAACTTTCATCTGTCCATGCAGGCTTTGTACTTTCACGCATTTCTATGAACGTTTCGTAAAAATTATCATACGGCTTCCCCGATTGTGCGTCTTTTATGGGTACAGAACATCGGGCGCAGGGGTTGGATGATTGAAGATCCACCTGTCCAACCCGTATCATTTTTGGTTCGTTACCTGTGAGAAAACATCGGTCCTCCCAAAAAGCAGGCACGCCTGAAATTTCCATATTAATGCGAAAACGCTGTCGAATATCATCCAGTGTTAAGTCCGGATACCATGAGGAAACTGCCTCTAACGATGCTTGTGAAACAAGGGTAGGGCCAGATGCGTTCATATCATCTGGAAAACCTTGGTGCGTATCTTCTTTTAGAAACACAGCCTTACCTAGCCGTTCACTAAAGTAATTTGACAGGCCTTTAACATCGGCCAACTGAAACGTTTTACTGGCTAATTCATCACCAACAAAACAAACCTCTTCTAAGGCCAAATCAAAACGGGGTCGCAAACTAAAAACTTTTGAATTGTTTTTACCGTTAACCAAACGTCCTTTCTTATCGAGCAAAGCCCAACGCCGGTCGTTGCTTAATGTGCCGCCTTTAGTTATCTCGACCGAGCTAAGCTCAACACCCGGCAACGCCTTTATCGGGTAGACAAATATCTTGCCCAGTGTCGCCACTAATCAGCCGTTTTCGCCAATTTTCCTTCCAGCATACGTTCAATATCTTGTTTAGAAAAGCCCACAGAACGCGCCACTAAATCAGCATGACTAATCACTGAAATCCCATCGATGAAACGATGTGTCGCTCGGTCTTCGTCAAACTCTACTTGCCTGAACACCGCGGCATTTAGCTCAACATAATGATCCGCCAACTCATGATTGTGCGTTACCAAAATAGTTAACGAACCTAAGCGTTTAAACGCCTCAAGTATCATCAACGATGTTTCTAACTTTTCTTTATGCGTTGTACCCTCTGCCAATTCATCCAGAATCACCAAACTGTTCGGCGTTGCCTGCACAAATATATCGCGCGTACGTTTAAGCTCAGTTCCAAAACGGCCCACATCATGGTCCAAAGTATTCACTTCTGGCGTTTGATAATAAACCTTATCAGCAATGGTCAGCGTTGCAGATTGCGCAGGTATATAACAGCCTACTTGTGACAACAATTGAATTTGCGCTAATGTTTTACAAAATGCCGTCTTGCCGCCACTATTTGGCCCAGTAAAAAAAGCCAAGTTGTGTTGACTCGTATCAAAATCATTCGGCACGTAGTTCGCGTCATTAAAGCCCAGCACTGGATTGACAGCCCCATCTACGTGAATAAATTGTCGGTCAGCCACGTTCATCGTAGGCAAAATGGTGCTGTGTACACTCAATTCAGAATAACGGTGA
>JAESRY010000176.1 GCA_016764415.1 Cycloclasticus sp.
TAGGGCTCTATTATCTCAAATAATTGAGGCCGCTGCTTGTTGGTTTCGTGCAAAGGTCTCTCAATGCAAAAAGTTGCGATAATCACATCTGCTGTTCCACGAATGGTAACCCCTTTCTTTCTTAGACTTCTATAGTTATTTGCACAAAGTTCAACCATGTGATTACCAAACATTTCATATTGGTCTAGCTTGGATAGTTGTGCTTTTGTATTTTTATAATCCTTATCACTTTTAAAACCTTGAAGAATTTCTAAAAATATAATATCGCCTATAGCAACAGAGCCATCTATTAGAGCTAAATCCAATGCGCTACTATGAGGGGAATCAACATTATTGAAATAATCAATCCAAACGCTCGTATCCACTAAAATCATTTACGGCCGCGCATTTCATCAAGGTCGCCGTCCCACTTTACCTTTCCTCTAAGGTTTCGTATCCCTTGTTGTTTATTACGCTTCACCAAAAGCATAAGCCCTTGTTCTACCACATCTTTTTTTGTTGTAAGCCCTGTAGCCTTAAATGCGCTTGCCATTAAATCGTCATCTATTACAAGTTAGTTCTCATAAAAACACCAATGTGTATCTGTTTACATTAATWWMMCATTAVBHVGKGDBDAACAACHTAACAAATTWVTSVATCBGACCKBGHAAAGCKGTBGGAACTACCCCTAGTTTTGCACACATTTACTAATTATTTATTAGGAGTGTGTAAATGGCTAGAAAAACAAAATATGATTACTACGATGATGACTTTAAAGTTACAGCAATCGAGTTAGGATCATTACCCAAAGTGAAATCTAAAGATGTCGCTGATATTCTCGATATTCACCCTGTTATGTTATACCGTTGGAAGAAAGAATTAAGAGACGGTATTATTTTGAAAGCACCGGGCAAAGGTCAAATTAGCAACCAAACATCTGATGAACTTAAACGTTTAAAGCAAGTTGAGAAGTCGTTTATTCGACTTCAACAAGAACATGAGCTTTTAAAAAAAAGCATCCAATTTTGTTCCAGTCTAAAAAAGCAGTCTTCCAGTTCATAGCAACCGTACGCGATGTGTATCCGTTGAACATGCTTTGTCGGGTTTATGGTGTTAGTCGGTTTGGCTTTTATTCGTGGAAAGCCCGCGGTCAATCGAAACATACTTTAGAAGATGCAAAACTTTTGACCGATATTGAACGTGTTTTTTATAGCGTTAAAGGCGTTTATGGCAGTTTAAAAATTCAGGCTAAACTGAAACATGAAGGCGTTTATGTAGGTAAGCACCGTGTGGCTAGAATCATGAAGGAACATGGTCTTAAGGCGCGTTGCGCTAAAATTTACCGTTGTCATGCAAAGATGGACAGGTTCTATGCCTGTATTAAAAATGAAATTAGGGACGTTGATTTACAGACGATCAATCAAGTCTGGTTAGGTGACGTCACCTACTTAAAAGTAAATGATGAGTGGCGGTACCTTGCGGTGATATTAGATAAATACTCAAGGCGCGTATTGGGTTGGTCTTTGTCTAAAAAGCGGGATGCGGCTCTTTCATTAACCGCTTTTCAACGCGCAGCAAAAAAACGTATGGCATTGCCTGGCTTACGGTTTCATTCCGATAGAGGGGCTGAATACGTGGCAACCCGTTATCAAAACTGGTTAAAGAAACACGGTATTATTCAGAGTATGAATCGGAAAGGTGTAATGAATGACAATGCTGAAATGGAGTCATTTTTTCATAATTTTAAAGCTGAAAGAATACATAGAAATGTATTTGTCACAGATAAGCAATTACGAGGAACCATTAATCAATATGTGCGTTTTTACAATCATAAAAGATTGCACTCTTCGGTTAATTATTTAACGCCTGTTCAATATGAAGCGACATTAATATAGTACGATGTAAAGATTAACAAATGATGTGTGCAAAACTCGGTACGGTTCCCCGCGCCGTTTCACTCTACTCTGTGTAAAACCGTCAGGTTATGCTGAGCGTTAGCTATAAAAAAATGAAAATAATCATCACATTAATACTATTTATTCTCAGTGGAGCTGTATCAGCTGAGCGTCCTTCTAATGAGCAGCCAATGTATGGTGGCACTCATAATCCAACAGTTGAGAAAAACGAAGAACACAGCGCATCTGCCGCTAGTCTAGGTTGGCAGTATTTTAACAATGGAGATTTAAATACAGCAATAAAACGCTTCAATCAGTCATGGATGTTTGACAGAGAAAACGCTGAAGCTTACTGGGGGTTTGGTTTAATAATGGGTCGTAGGTCTACAGAAGGCAATACTGAAACAAACTTACAAGAATCAATAAAATATTTAGCAAAAGCCAACCAGTTATCTAAAAACGACTACAGAATAATCGTTGACCTAGCATTCTCAAAAACATTACTAGGTTATTTCTTAAAAGAGAACAAGAAAGCCACATATAAGAATTTCTTTCGAGAAGCCGATGCTTTATTCAAAAAAGCACAAAATATAAAAAGTAACTATCCACCCCTTTATTATAACTGGTCAGTTTTAAAGTTTTATGAAGAAGATTATTCCTTAGCTGAATCAAAACTTAAAAAAGCAAAAAAACAAGATTATAAAGCAAGACCTAATTACGAGAAAGAGCTAAGTGATAAACTTAAAAATAGCTAACAAATGCTTCAAGTACGACGCGCAAAAGGCGCGCGCGTCTTAACCTAAACGTTATGTATCCTAAAGGCACGGGATGCGGAATCAATGGGGACTCGATTAATTTAAGCTGTATACCTTGGCTTTCATGCCCGATGTTTTTGCCATTGACCCTTTACGGTTTTGCTAGGCTCTTCCCATTTAACTTTTCTCCATCACATTTATAGCAACGTCAAAACAGCTGTATTTTTTAGTCGCCCTGACGCTTACGTCTTTCCTCTCCCTCTTCGAACGCCACTAATTGTTCTGGCGTGGCTGGTTTTTGATATTTTTCTTTAAACTCGGCAAATGGCATGCCGTAAATAACTTCGCGCGCCTGGTCATAATCTATCTCCACGCCCTTCTCTTTTGCTTCTGCCATATACCATTTAGAAAAACAGTTACGGCAAAAATCAGCTAGGTTCATTAAATCAATATTTTGAACATCCGTGTGCGTTTGGAAATGCTTAATAATGCGTCTAAATGCAGCTGCTTCAATTTCTGTTTGAGTTTGTTGATCCATTTTTATTTCCTTAATTTAGGGTAAATGAGGCCGTTCTAGGTATTCATGCGATTGCATTTCTAATAACCGGCTAACGGTACGTTCGAATTGAAAGGCTAGTTTTGTGCCTTGGTATAACTTTTCGGCAGGTACGTCTGCTGAAATAATAAGCTTAACGTTATGAGCATAAAGCTCATCGACCAGATTGATAAAACGATTCGCCAAGTCGTTGTTCATGTCATCCATTACGTTCACATTGGAGACAAGCACGGTATGAAACAGACGAGATACTTCAATATAGTCGGCTGCACCACGTGGGATATTGCATATTGTTTTATAGTCGAACCACACCACGCCTTCAGCACATTGGCGTACGGTTACATCACGCCCTTCTATTTCAAGTGTCGAAGGTAGTTCCACATCATTCGCCGTCATGTGCTCATACAAAGTAAGCAGCACTTTGTCTGCCTCTTTATCCAACGGCCAATGATAAATTTCCGCCTGCTCGAGTTCTCGTAGGCGGTAATCTGTGCCGCTATCTAGCTTTAACACGTCACAATGCTGTTTAAGCGCTTCTATTGCCGGTAAAAACCGAGCACGTTGCAAGCCACCTTTGTACAAACCATCGGGCTCTATATTAGACGTGGCAATTAAACATATTCCACGTTTAAACAAGGCTTCAAATAGACGCCCCAACAGCATCGCGTCCGTAATATCTGACACAAAAAACTCATCAAAACAAATCACGCGGCATTCTTTAGCTATCGTATCTGCAATAATTTGAAGCGGATCTTCAACATTATTAATCCCAGCCAGTTGCTGATGAACATGTTGCATAAATCGGTGAAAATGCGTTCTTCGCTTTTCTTTAAAGGGTAATGCATCGTAAAAAATATCCATTAGATATGTTTTACCCTGGCCTACCCCGCCCCATAAATATAATCCTTTAGTAGGAACCGTTGCCACTGGTCTAGTTGATTTAAATTTAGAGAAAAACCCCTGCGGTTCCGCTTGAATGTTCTTAGTGCTGCTCTGTAATTCTTTACACAAATCATCAAGACGTTGAATGATTTTCAACTGCGCATCATCTTTAATAAAAGCGTTGTGCGTTTGATCATCCAAGTATCGCTCTAATGGGCTCATAGTGAATTGTCGTTAATTGTGTTAAATTACTTTTTAAATGGAAAACTATTATCGCCCAGCAAGGTGGAGATAAGCTGCTCATTGTAGCAATTTTAAGTTATGAATATTCAAACAAATTTATCCGGCATTGGCCTCTTACCCAGCCCTAAAAAAGGAACCACTGGGCCTGCCGCTGTTGATTACGAAGAGCCTCGCCAGCAGCAAACAAAAGATGTTAGCGCGAATGATGAGTCTACGGCTAGCGCTGCTGACCGCGCTACTTTATTCGAGCAAATCGAGTCCATCGATGATAACCAAAAAACCTCCTTCCGCGCAGAAAAACCAGATTTCCAAAACCAACGTTCTATTCAATCTTACCTTGATAATCAAGCATTAGAAAACCAAAGTCTTCGTGATGAGTTGAATGAGCAACTTGGCATAGACTTAACCGTTTAACTCCCCCCGATACCCGCATGAAGTTTATTTCTGATTTTTTTCCTATCCTATTGTTTTTTATTGCTTACAAGTTAGAAGGAATATACGTAGCCACGACCGTTGCTATTGCTGCGTCAAGCGTACAAGTTGCCGTCTATTGGCTTAAGAACAAACGCTTCGAACCTACCCATCTATTCACCTTTTTTATTATTCTAATTTTTGGTGGCGCCACACTGTACCTGCAAGATGAAATGTTCATAAAATGGAAGCCTACCATTATCAATTGGTTATTTAGCCTAGCCTGCATTTTCACTGCCTTCATTGGCAAGAAACCGCTTATCAAACGCATGATGAGTGGAGGCATAACTTTGCCTGATGACGTTTGGCGAAAACTCAATAACATATGGGCTGTTTTCTTTTTCATACAAGGCGCGCTGAACCTATATGTCATGTACAATTTCGACACCGACACTTGGGTCAACTTTAAATTGTTCGGCATGATGGGGCTCACCGTTTGCTTTGTTATAGCCCAAGGCTTTTATTTGATGAAATACATCGAAGACCCTGCAGAAACCAACAACGACTAACCAACAATTCACCTAATAACTATGACTAATCGTACTGACATTATTAAAACAACATTAACAGACGCAATTCAGCCTCAGTTCATCGAAGTACTCGATGATAGCCAAGCGCATGCAGGGCACGAAGGAGCAAAAGCCGGCGGCGGTCACTTCTATTTAACGATTGTTTCTGAGAAGTTTGAAAAAAAATCAAGAATCCAACGCCATCAACTCATCTACGCAGCGCTAGGTGACATGATGAAAAGCGACATTCATGCATTAAGCATCAAAGCATTTACACCTAAAGAGCAACCTTAAAACTAACAGGAGATTTAAATGAAGGTTAAACAAGCAATTCTTTCGGCTATTTTATTGGCTGCCCTATCCTCACTTGCTTTTGCAGAAGAAGATAAAACCGTTGCCACCGTTAATGGACATGAACTAAAGCAATCCACGCTACAGTTTTATGCCTTAGAAAGACGACAAATAGACCCAAAGAGCACCACACCTGTAGAAAAGCTTGTTGATGACATCGTTAATATGCAGCTTCTAAAAGAAGAGGCAGTAAAAATGAAATTACATAGTTCAGACGAGTTCAAAGCCCGAATGAGCTTCATCAACCTCAGCATGCTTTCTCAAGTGGCTATGATCAACTTTCTTGATAACAACCCAATTCCAGAAGCACGTTTACGTAAAGAATATGACGCTCGAATTGGCGACATGAAAGTGACAGAACTAAAAGCCAGCCACATATTGGTTAAGGATGAAGCTAAAGCCAAAGAAGTGATTGAAAAACTAAACAAAGGCGCTAAATTTGCTGATCTTGCTAAAGAATACTCGACCGGCCCAACGGGACCTAAAGGCGGTGATTTAGGCTGGTTTACACCACAACGTATGGTGCCTGAGTTTTCACAGGCTGTATTAGCGATGAAAGATGACGAGTACACAAAAACAGCCGTACGGACGCAGTTTGGTTTCCACATTATTTTACGTACTGGCCAACGTGAGGGAACACCGCCTACGTTTGAAGAAGTAAAACCTAATATTACAGCGGCATTAGAGCAAGAGCATATTCAAAAGCACATTAATGAGCTTAGAAAAAGCGCTAAAATTAAAGTAGCGCCAAAAAATGCATCGAATTAGTCTTTAATTCATCTCTACAAAAAGGCTCTTTCTTCGTAAAGGGCCTTTTTTTGTGCATCTACACACGCGAAAAAATCACTAGCCATTGAGCGAGTCTTCAATAGCTACATAAAACCAGTACCCGTTCTTAACCAATAGCCGCTAGACTAGATTAAAAACTTTGATTATGGTATTTTCCCAGTCGAAATTCATAATGGTAAAGAAAAAATGCGCATTATTCTATTAGGCGGTCCCGGTTCTGGTAAAGGTACACAATCTCAATTCATAACCGAAAAATACGGCATCCCTCAAATTTCCACAGGCGACATGTTGCGCGCTGCAGTAAAAGCCGGCACACCGTTAGGAATAGATGCTAAAAAAATAATGAGCGCTGGCGGCCTAGTATCCGACGACCTTATTCTAGGCCTAGTTAAAGAACGTTTAGCACAAGATGATTGCGAAAAAGGCTTTTTACTAGACGGGTTCCCCCGCACTGTTCCACAAGCAACCGGCTTAGCCACTATGGGCATAGAGGTTGACTACGTGGTGGAAATTGCTGTCGATGATGAAGAGATTGTTCGCCGCATGGCGGGAAGACGCGTGCATTTAGATTCAGGCAGAACATACCACATTGTATTTAACCCACCTAAGCAAGAAGGCTTAGATGATGCGACTGGCGAAGCGTTAATTCAACGTGACGACGACAAAGAAAACATCGTTAGAGACAGGTTGAAAACGTACCATGACCAAACCGCGCCTTTAATTGATTTTTACTCTAAAGCAGCTGAAACTTCACCTGTTAAACTCAACTCAATTGCAGGTGTTGGCAGTGTAGAAGACATTAAAGCAAAAATGTTTGGCGCATTAAGCAGCTAAGCAAACATATTTGCTAAAACTTGATTAAGCGAAGGGGTTACACTCCCCGCTTAGGTAATACTTAATTATACCCAAAGGGCATGATTTTCATTAAACCAAAAAAAGCTTCCGTTTAATTCAGTTTTTAGCGAAAAAAAATCAAAGTCATCGTACTTTCACATGCGGTGACTTTTTCAATTTAATTTTTAGTCAGGAAATACTCTCAAATGAAAACGTATGATGTTGCAGTTGTTGGCGCTACAGGCGCTGTTGGTGAAACCATGTTATCAATCCTTGAACAAAGGAAGTTCCCTATTGGGAAGCTCTACCCATTGGCCAGTAGCCGCTCAGCCGGCGGAACCATTCAGTTTAATGGCAAAAGCGTCAAAATCGGTGATTTAGCCGACTTCGACTTCAGTAAAGTACAAATCGGTTTGTTCTCAGCAGGCGGATCTGTTTCGGCAGAATACGCGCCAAAAGCAGCCGAAGCGGGATGCGTTGTTATCGACAATACATCACATTTTCGTTACGACGACGATATTCCACTTGTTGTGCCAGAAGTTAACCCTGAAGCCATTGCGCAATATACAAACAAGGGCATTATCGCCAACCCTAACTGTTCAACTATTCAAATGCTTGTCGCACTTAAGCCTATCCTAGATGCAGTTGGCCTAGAGCGTATAAACGTAGCAACATACCAAGCTGTATCTGGCACAGGGAAAAGCGCTATCGAAGAATTAGCAGGGCAAACCGCTAAGCTGCTTAATGGCCAAGACGCGAAAGCCAGTGTATACCCAAAGCAAATTGCATTTAATGTGTTGCCTCAAATCGACGTATTCCTAGAAAATGGCTACACCAAAGAAGAAATGAAAATGGTCTGGGAAACTAACAAAATCTTTAACGACCCAAGCATAAAGGTGAATCCAACGGCTGTTCGCGTCCCTGTTTTTTTTGGTCATTCAGAAGCATTACACATCGAAACCAAAGAAAAAATAACCGCCGAGCAAGCACGTAAACTAATGACTGATTTCGATGGCATCACATTAATCGACGAACGAACAGACGGTGGTTATGCGACTGCTGTCACAGAATCGGCAGGTCATGATGATGTGTATGTTAGTCGTATTAGAGAAGACATTTCTCACCCAAGGGGCCTGAACATGTGGGTCGTAGCTGACAATGTAAGAAAAGGTGCTGCCTTAAATAGTGTGCAAATTGCAGAAGTGCTAGTAAAAAAATATCTTTAAGCTATAGTTATTAATAATTAACTATTTACCGTATTTTTAGGGAATAAAAATAATATTCGTTTAGGAGCAATAGAATGAAAAAATCGACACAAGCTATCACCGCGTTTTGTTTACTTAATTCCGCTAGCGCTTTCGCTCTGGGCGTTGGCGAGATAGAAACACATTCATCGTTGAACCAGCGGCTAAACGCGCAGATTCCTCTCGTTGGCACCCAAAAAGAAGACCCTAGCAATATTATTATTTCAATCGCCTCACGTGACGCTTTTCAAAAGGCAGGCATCGACAGGCCACACTACTTAACCAAATTAAAGTTCACGCCTGTTCTTGATAAAAAAGGCAATATCACCATCGATATTCGCTCTGCTGACACCATAAAAGAACCTTTTGTAAACTTCATCCTGGAAGTTGAATGGCCTCAAGGTCGCACACTAAAAGAATTCACTATTCTTCTAGACCCGCCCATCACCATGTCAGACGTGCGAACAACACCACTTGAATTAGCTAAAAGCCCTAAACTTACACCTACATCGAGCCAAGTAAGCGCTTACGTTGCACCTACTGCTCAATCAGCACCAGTNAAAAAATACGGCCCAACCAAAAGCCGCGACACCGTTTGGGCTATTGCGAAAAAATTAATCGCGAATGATCACACAATAACTCACCAACAAATGATGTTGGCTTTGTATGATAATAATCCAAAAGCTTTTTATAGAAAGAATATAAATGCCTTGAAAAAAGGCGCTGTTTTACAAGTGCCTAGTAACGAGCAACTAACAAACCGCACCATTGCACAAGCCAATAGTGATTATCGCGAACAAAATGCACTATGGTCATCTTCTACAACATCTGCTCCAGCAGCCACTGTTGTAGCGAAAGCTAGCGAAAGCACTCAACAAGCATCAACCACGGAAACAACAAAAAAAAAACCTGAAAATAACGTAGA
>JAESRY010000021.1 GCA_016764415.1 Cycloclasticus sp.
ACTTGCTGAAGCGTTGGAAGCAGCGGGTGTGCCGATTATTGGGACATCACCTGAGGCGATTGATTTAGCAGAAGACCGTGAGCGTTTTCAGCAATTAGTTGAAAAATTAGGCTTACTTCAGCCACCAAATAGAACAGCGCGTGAACCTGAACAAGCCGTTTTATTAGCCGAAGAAATTGGCTATCCATTGGTTGTTCGTCCGTCGTATGTTTTGGGTGGCCGTGCAATGGAAATTGTATTTGACGAATCAGAACTGCGTACGTATATGCGTGAAGCGGTGAGTGTGTCGAATGATTCTCCTGTCCTATTAGACCGCTTCTTAGACGACGCGGTTGAAGTCGATGTTGACGCTATTTTTGACGGCGAAGAGTTATTGATTGGCGGTATTATGGAACACATTGAACAAGCAGGTGTTCACTCGGGTGATTCAGCGTGTTCATTACCACCGTTTGATTTGTCGAAAGACGTACAAGACAGAATGCGTGTGCAAACGAAAGAACTTGCGCGTGCGTTAGGTGTTGTGGGTCTTATGAATATTCAATTTGCCATTAAAGGCGATGATATTTATATTTTAGAAGTAAATCCACGTGCCTCACGCTCGGTTCCGTTCGTATCTAAAGTAACGGGTTATCCATTAGCCAAAATTGCTGCGCGTTGTATGGCAGGGCAGTCATTAGCTGAGCAGGGCACGACAAAAGAAATTATTCCGGACTACTTCTCTGTAAAAGAGTCAGTTTTCCCTTTTGTTAAGTTTCCAAATGTCGACCCACTATTAGGCCCTGAAATGAAATCGACAGGTGAAGTAATGGGTGTTGGTGAAACATTCGGTGAAGCTTTCGGTAAATCGCAACGAGCAGCGGGCATTGAATTGTCTAACGAAGATAAAGTATTATTTAGCGTTAGAGATGCGGATAAGGTAAAAATGCTTGAATTAGCAAAAACGCTGATTTCTCGAGGTAAAGAAATTTTAGCGACAAGAGGCACAGCCGATGCATTAAAAGCAGCGGGAATTGAATGTACTGTCGTTAATAAGGTTGGCGAAGGTCGCCCTCATATCGTTGATATTATTAAGAACGAGAGCATTCAATTGGTTGTTAACACGACAGAAGGTAAGCAAGCCATTACCGATTCATTCTCAATTCGACGTGAATCGTTACAAAATAAAGCAACGTATTGCACAACCATTGCAGGTGCTAAAGCGACCATCGACGCATTGGCAGATATTTCTGTAAAAGAAGTGCGTGAACTTCATGCGTTACAGGCTCGGCACTCAGGCAAATAAATTCTAGGGAATACTTATGAGTAAAACACCGTTAACAAAAAAAGGCGCACAAAGTTTAAAGGACGAGCTGGATATATTAAAAAATGTTAAGCGCCCTAGGATTACCCAAGATATCGCTGTTGCGCGTGAGCACGGTGATTTAAAGGAAAATGCTGAATACCATGCGGCACGTGAAGAACAGGGTCTTGTAGAGGCTAGAGTTCGAGATATCGAAAGCAAGTTAGGTAATGCGCAGGTCATTGATATTTCTACACTAAACGCAAACGGTAAAGTCGTTTTTGGTTGTACTGTTGAGCTGGAAAATATTGCAACAGAAGAAGCTATTACTTATAGAATCGTGGGTGAAGATGAGGCAGATATTAAAAATAACCTAATATCCTATGCATCACCTTTTGCCAAAGCTCTGATAGGCAAAGAAGAAGGCGATGTGGCAGAGGTTAGAGCGCCGGGTGGAATAACCGAGTATGAAATTATAGGCGTTAGTTACGAATAGCTCTTTTTATCGGCGTTTTCCCGATAGAAAACAGCCATAAAGCCGATGGTTTGCACGATGGCTGACTCASTTTTTTCAGATATTTTTTGAATAATGGCTTTTTTGTCATCGCGATCAGCAGCAGAAATTTTAACCTTGATGAGCTCATGGTGATCAATGGCTAATTCAATCTCATCTAGCACCTTATCGGTTAAACCAGATTGGCCTACACGTACAACGGGCTTTAGGCCATGGGCATGCTGTTTCAGTTTCTTTTTTTGCTGATTAGAGATTGTCATAGTATGTAAGCTGTGAGTGTTTAGTAGGTGGCGTATTCTACATTTAAAGCTGAAGCTAGAGGAATGATTTTTCTTTTCAACGATACAATACAGACTTATTTAATTGGTTAATGTTTGCTGAATGACTAAACACAAAAAAAATCAGCAATGGCTGGATGAGCATTTTAATGATGAATACGTTAAAAAAGCTCAGCAAATGGGCTTACGTTCACGTGCGGTTTTTAAATTAGAAGAAATTGATAAAAAGGATAAGTTATTACGCCCCAATCAAATAGTTGTTGATTTGGGCGCGGCTCCTGGTGGTTGGTCAGAATATGCAAGAAAAAAAGTAACGGGTAATGGTCGTATTATCGCACTGGATTTATTAAATATTGAGCCAATAGCCGGCGTTGATTTTATACAGGGTGATTTCAGTGATGATGCAATATTTGCTGAATTGCAGGGCTTAATTGATAGCCAACCCGTTGATGTTGTGATGTCAGATATCGCGCCTAATATGAGTGGTAGCAAAGCGATTGATCAACCTAAATCTATGTACTTAGCGGAGTTAGCGTTAGACTTCGCAAAAAACGTATTGGATAAGAAAGGTGCTTTTTTGATTAAGCTATTTCAGGGCGAGGGGTTTGATCAATATGTCGCAGATGTGAGAAAAGCATTTGTAACCGTTTTGGTTCGAAAGCCGAAAGCATCACGCTCACGTAGTCGAGAGGTCTATCTTTTGGCAAAGGGCTTGAAATTATAGTAACCTAGCCCCATATAGTATTGAAGGAATTGTGAAAATAACGGTCTTATTTTCGAGCTGTTGAGGCTGAATTAATCGGAATGACTTTTCTTCCGTTTAAATAGAACTTATGCCCTTAGGGTAAAAATAAAGATAATTAGGAGTCTGCTTTGAACGAAATGGTCAAGAATATTATTATGTGGGTAGTTATCGCCGGCGTTTTAATGTCAGTTTTTAATAACTTTGGTGGCTCTAAACAAGCAAACAAAAACACGCTCAGTTACTCTCAGTTTATTAACTCTGTGAATGCTGGGCAAGTAAGTAAAGTTGCCATTGATGGGCCAAATATTATTGGTCAAACAGCATCAGGTGAACGTTTCACTACACGTAGCCCAGGCGACATCCACTTGGTTGATGATCTCTTAAAGAATGGTGTTGAAATTGTAGCTAAACCACCTGAAGAACAATCAATGTTCATGTCTATTTTGATTTCTTGGTTCCCTATGCTGTTGTTAATTGGTGTGTGGATATTCTTCATGCGTCAGATGCAAGGTGGCGGTGGTGCTGGCGGGCGTGGTGCCATGTCTTTTGGTAAAAGCAAAGCAAAATTACTAAATGAAGATGAAATAAAAATTACGTTTGATGATGTTGCTGGTATTCAAGAAGCAAAAGAAGAAGTTGAAGAAGTTGTTGAATTTCTAAAAGAGCCCGGCAAGTTTCAAAAATTAGGCGGGAAGATTCCTAGAGGTATTTTACTGTCTGGTGCACCAGGTACGGGTAAAACCTTGTTGGCTAAAGCGATAGCTGGCGAAGCTAAGGTGCCATTTTTCAGTATTTCAGGCTCTGATTTTGTTGAAATGTTTGTTGGTGTTGGTGCTTCACGTGTTCGTGATATGTTTGAACAAGCTAAAAAAAGCGCACCGTGCATTATCTTTATTGATGAAATTGATGCGGTAGGCCGCGCTCGTGGTATTGGCATGGGTGGCGGTAATGATGAACGCGAACAAACACTGAACCAATTGTTAGTCGAAATGGATGGTTTCTCAGGCAATGAAGGCGTTATTGTGATTGCGGCGACTAATAGACCCGACGTGTTGGATTCTGCGTTATTACGTCCGGGCCGTTTTGATCGTCAAGTTGAAGTTCCGTTACCTGATATTAGAGGGCGCGAGCAGATTTTAAAGGTTCATCTTAAAGGTGTTCCCGCAGGCGACAGTGTTAATCCAAATGTTATTGCTCGAGGTACCCCCGGTTTTTCAGGCGCTGATTTAGCTAACTTAGTTAATGAAGCTGCGTTATTTGCTGCACGTGCCAACAAAAAATTGGTTGATATGAACGACATGGAAAACGCTAAAGACAAAGTATTAATGGGTGCTGAGCGTCGTTCAATGGTGATGAGTGAAGATGAGAAAAAATGTACGGCTTATCATGAGTCAGGTCACGCTATTGTTGGTCGGTTAGTGCCAGAGCATGACCCTGTATACAAAGTGACTATTATTCCCCGTGGACGTGCTTTGGGCGTGACTATGTTTTTGCCTGAGCGTGATCAGATCAGTATAAGCAAGCAAAAACTCGAGAGCCAATTGTCGAGTTTATATGGAGGACGATTAGCAGAAGAAATTATCTTTGGCGAAAATGCTGTTACTACAGGAGCATCCAATGATATTGAGCGCGCTTCTGCCTTGGCTAGAAACATGGTAACTCAGTGGGGCTTCTCTGAAAAATTAGGTGCGCTTAATTATGGCGAAGATCAAAATGCGATGGGTCCAATGGGTTACTCCGGCGGCCAAACTAAAATGTTCTCTGATGATACGGTTGATCTAATTAACCAAGAAGTTCGTGTGTTTATAGATCGAAATTATGACCGTGCAAGAACGTTGTTAAATGATAATATTGATATTTTACATTCAATGACTGAAGCGTTAATGAAGTATGAGACGTTAGATAGCGACCAACTTGATGAGTTGATGGAGCGTAAAACAGTGAGCGCCCCTAAAGATTGGGAAAATGATGATGAGTCAGGTTCTGGAACGGTGTCTAAGTCGGAAAAAGAACAACCAGCTGAAGAGATAGATACTAAGCCAACTGTTGGTGGACCTGCTGAACAGCCATAATTCAATACAGGACGGTATTAGTTCAATATTTAAAAAGAAGAACCCCCAGATTATGGGGGTTCTTAACGTTACCCCCGACTCTTTTTCAGATGACGGGTGTTTTTCGCAGGTTGATCTAGCGATACAACAAGCACGGTTAATGGTTGAAAAAGGCGCCAACATTATTGATGTAGGTGGTGAATCAACTCGTCCTAAAGCCACTCCAGTTTCAATAGAAGAAGAAATTGACAGAGTCATTCCGGTAATCAAAGGTATTAGAGCGCAACATTTTGATGTGCTTATTTCAATCGATACAAGTAAAGCGGCTGTTATGAAGGCCGCTGTTGAGGCCGGTGCTAATATAATCAACGATGTTTATGCGTTAAGACGAGAGGGTTCCCTTGAAATGGCCGCTTCTTTGTCCGTACCTGTATGTTTAATGCATATGCAGGATAAGCCTGAAACCATGCAAGATGCGCCGCGTTATTCTAATGTTCTAGAAGAAGTGCATGAATTTTTTAAGCAACGCATAAAAGCATGTGAAGAGGCGGGAATTCCTCAAAACAAAATCATATTAGACCCAGGTTTTGGCTTTGGCAAAACCTTACAACATAACCTTAATCTGTTAGCTAATTTAGACTCATTTAACGTATATGGCTGCCCCGTATTGGCGGGTTTGTCTAGAAAGTCGATGTTGGGTGAGCTACTACACAAAGAAGTGTCTGAAAGAATGCTCGGTAGTGTAGCTGCTGCGTTACTAGCGATAACAAAAGGTGTGTCAATTGTGCGGGTTCACGACGTCGAAGAAACATCAGATGCATTAAAAATATATAATGCGGTTCAAGATGCAAGTGTGAGACACACGGATGATTAAAAAATATTTTGGTACAGACGGTATTCGAGGCGAAGTAGGTGTAGGCGCCATCACGCCAGAATTTATTTTAAAGTTAGGTTGGGCGACCGGTAAAGTTTTTGAAAAACAGGGTCACTGTAAGGTAGTGATCGGCAAAGACACGCGTATATCAGGTTATATGTTTGAATCTGCTTTAGAGGCCGGTTTAGTAGCCGCTGGAGCAGATGTTCAGTTATTAGGCCCTATGCCCACACCGGGAATAGCTTACCTAACCAGAACGCTTAGAGCGAATGCAGGTATTGTTATCAGTGCGTCACATAATCCACATTATGATAATGGAATTAAGTTTTTCTCCAGTGAAGGAAAGAAACTGGGTGATGATATTGAACATGCAATTGAAGCAAAAATGGATGAACCGCTTGTTGTCGTAAGTTCATCTGAATTAGGTAGAGCGAGCCGTGTTGACGATGCGGCAGGACGTTATATTGAGTTTTGTAAAAGCACTATTCCCCCTATGATGGATTTATCAGGCCTGTAAATGGTGGTGGATTGTGCGCACGGCTCTACTTACCATATAGCGCCTTTTGTGTTTGAGGAGCTAGGTGCTGAAGTGATTAAAATTGGGGTTTCACCCGATGGAATTAATATTAATGATGGTTACGGTGCGACCAGCCCAGGCGCTTTAATTGAATCGGTTTTAGAAAACAAAGCAGACCTAGGTGTTGCCCTAGATGGTGATGGTGATAGGCTTATTATGGTTGACCATTTAGGTGAAGTGCTAGATGGTGATGAAATACTGTATATTCTAGCCAAAACTAGGCAGGATAAAGGGCTCCTTGGTGCCTGTGTTGTTGGCACGTTGATGACGAATTTAGGCGTTGAACACGCATTAAATAGGTTAGGCGTGAAGTTGTTGAGATCAGCGGTAGGTGATCGTCATGTTATTAAAATGATGAATGATTCTAAGTCGATACTAGGCGGCGAAGGCTCGGGGCATATTATTTGTGCCGATAGAACAACAACGGGTGATGGAATAATATCTGCTTTACAAGTTCTTGAAACAATGGCATGTGAGTCGAAACTATTGCATGAGTTAAAGAGTGATATTCAAAAATACCCGCAATGTATGGTTAATGTAAAACTTAACGGTGCAAGAGAATTCACAATGACGGATGAGATTACTCAGGCAGTTAACGAAGTGGAAAGTGAATTAAATGGCAGCGGTCGTGTTTTATTGCGCCCATCAGGTACAGAGCCGGTAGTTCGTGTAATGGTTGAAGGTGAAGACCTCAAATTAGTTGAATCGTTAGCATTGGACCTCAGTAAAACAGTGGAAAGGCTATTGAGTGCTTAAGGTGTTAAGTTTATTGCGTGTAAATCAATGATTTTGATTGATTTATTGCTTAATAATCGCTAACCTTGCCGGCTTTTAGAATGAGAAGCTCGATGCGTCAGTCGTTTGTTATTGGAAACTGGAAAATGAATGGGTCGCTTGATTTAACAAGTGAGCTTTTACAGGCGATTGAAAATGGTATTGATGATAAAATAGCGAGCGAAGTTGCTGTTTGCACACCGTTTGTTTATATCGCCGGTGCCAGTAGCTTGCTCGATTCAAATCGTATAAAAATTGGCGCTCAGACAGTATCCGAATATTCAGACGGTGCTTATACAGGAGAGATTTCAGCTAAGATGTTAGCTGATATTGGCTGTAAACTGGTATTAGTGGGGCATTCAGAGCGGCGAACGCTGTTCGGAGAAACCAACGACGCTTTAGTAGCAAAAGTAGTGGCTGCTCAGTTATCTGGTTTAATACCGGTGTATTGTGTTGGCGAGACTCACGCAGATTATGAGTCAGGTAGTACGTTTGATGTTATAGAAAATCAAGTAGGTGCGTTATTAAATTGCGAGGACATTGATTTAAATAATTTGATACTTGCTTATGAACCCGTATGGGCTATTGGAACGGGTCTCACCGCATCGCCTGAAGAAGCTCAACGTGTTCATGCATATATTCGTGAGCTGGTTGAGAAGAAAGATAGGGAAGCAGCACAAAAACTCCGTATTTTATACGGTGGTAGCGTTAAGCCAGATAATGCAACAGCGTTGTTTGGACAAGAAGATATTGACGGTGGTTTAATCGGTGGCGCATCGCTTGATGCAGACACCTTTATTTCAATTTGCCAGAAGGCATAATAAGGATAAGTTATGAGTTTGTTTGGAATTGTTTTATCAGTGCATGTCATCATAGCGGCATTGATGATTGGTTTGATTTTAATTCAGCACGGTAAAGGTGCAGATGCCGGAGCAGCTTTTGGAAGCGGTGCTTCTGGAACAGTATTTGGGTCAAAAGGCTCGGGTTCTTTTTTAACCCGTTCAACAGCCATACTGGCGGCAGCTTTCTTTTCGACTAGTTTGGCGTTAGCGTATTTAGGCTCAAACCGAACAGGGCAAGAAGATATTATTGATGGCATTTCTAACACGCCTGCGGCTCAATCATCAGATGCTACACCAGCAGACCTTATTGATAGCTTGGACACGCAATCATTAGATGGTTTGAAGCCAGAAATTGAAAAAGGGCAAGAGGCTGGCGTTTCAATTCCTGAGTAATTATTGCCGAGGTGGTGGAATTGGTAGACACGCTAGCTTGAGGGGCTAGTGTCCTTTAGGACGTGCGGGTTCAAGTCCCGCTCTCGGTACCAATACAGTTTTGTCAACATTTTTCATTAAGCTCTAACCCATTAATATAAAGGTGTTAGAGCTTTTTTTATATAAAGTAAAAGCAATTAAACTTGCCATTAATTGTAATAGTTACGGGAATGAATTTACAATCTGCCATCTCTTAAAGCAAAGGGGGGTTGAAGTACAAAATTTCTATAAGGAATAAAGGGCTTTTCTAAAATACATGTTCACTGCGTAATGTTTTTTCTTTTTTCTACTGACTCAATGGTGTGACCAGCTTTAAGCCAGGCCGCAAAGCCACCTTCAATATGACAAAGGTTCTCTAACCCCATTTCTTGTACCGCTAAAGTGGCAAGTGCAGAGCGCATACCGCCACCACAATAAAAAATAAGGCGTTTACCCGATAAGAAGATAGGTTTATGGTATGGGCTTTCAGGGTCTACCCAGAATTCGAGCATCCCTCTAGGTGCGTGATACGCACCGGGAATTTTGCCGTCACGATATAGCTCTCGAATGTCACGAATATCAACAACCATAACATCGTCATCCTGATACAACGTTAGTGCATCATCAACGGTAATGGTTTCAATTTGCTTTTCAGCGTTTGCACATAACTCTTTAATACCAATTTTAATGGTCATGAAATTTACTCGATTATATATTTAGCGGTTTTGTTGGTGATATTCCATATTAGGTTGCATGTCTACTGCACTTGCAACGCGATTAGTCATATTGTAAAAGCCGGTGACATTGGCAATATCCCAGATATCTTGGTCATTAAACCCAGCATCACGAAGCGCTTGCCTGTCAGCCTCTTCAATTGAATCAACAGTATCAGTTAGTTTTACCGCAAAGTCGAGCATCGACCGATGACGTTTGCTTAATGTGGCGGCTTTGTAATTCATTACCATCAGTTCACCTAGGACAGGGTCATTTGAATAC
>JAESRY010000090.1 GCA_016764415.1 Cycloclasticus sp.
GAAGGTTTTAAAACATGCACGCCTTGGTGACCGGTAAATTCCATCGCCACTTTAGCAATCCGGTGCAACCAATCTTCATAGTCGGTTTCAGCGCCCGGTTTAACTTTGCGAGCAATTGAAACGGTAACAGATCCGTCGGGTTTATCGCTCATTGATTATGATGTGCGTCGCCAAATACTCAGTTGGCTGAAGCTGTGTTGAAACTTGCGTTTTGTGTCGCGAATAACAAATGGCACATCGGTTGGTTCGTTGATGAGTTCAAAATGCTCGCCCAAGTGGGCTTTTAAACCGTCCAGTGTTGAAAACGGTTCGCCGTCTTTACGAATGCCACCTAGCCAATTTTCCTTGGGAGTAAATTCTTCAAGCCATGTGTAAGGTGAGGCAATAGCCAGTACGCCTCCTACGTTAATGCGGTGGCGAATGTCATCCAGAAAGACAGCGGGCGTGCGTAAGCGGTCAATTAGATTAATGGCCAGCACTAAATCGTAATCTGTAAACTGGGGTTTTAGATTGGTTGCGTCACCTTGGAAAAACTCGATGTTCTGTTGATTTTTATCTAACTCCATCGTTGACAGTTGCTGCTCGTGGTATGAAACAATTTCACCTTCTTCAATTAGCTCATAGTGAATTGTGCCTTTTTGCTGCATTTGATGGGCAATGCGAATAAAGCGTGCTGAAAAATCGATACCGGTGACGGCATCAAAGTGTTGAGCCAGTTCAAATGAAGCGCGACCGACGGCGCAACCTAAATCCAGTGCACGCGCTGTTGGTTTGTCTTGCAGGTGCTCCATGCAAAGGCGTACGCAATGGGCAGATAAGTCTTCTACATCAAAGTAGCTTGGGCCAAAATGAAAGTGGCAGTATTGCGAGACAACGGTATCGGTTTCGTACATTTCAGTGGGTTGTTCCATAGTTTGAGTTGATTCTACATAGCGGAAGCCCGCGTGTTGATAAAAGTGCCGTCTAAACGCATAACGTGCGTGTTTAGTGGCTTCGTTTCCGGTTGAAATCCAAGAGCCGCCTTTGATGAGATTATGGCGCGTGTCAAAGGTGGGTGTTGAAAAATCATCGTATAAAGGGTGTACTTCAAAGCCGTCAAAACCGCTGATGGGCGTTTCTGTCCATTGCCAGGCGTTGCCAATTAAATCGTGAAATTCGCCGAATGCAAAGTGGTCAACAGGGCAGGCAGAAGCCCAATGTTCAAGATTGATATTGCCCGGTGCGCGATCCCACTCTGGCTGATCTGGAATATCGTGTAATTGATGCAAGTGCTGCCATTGCTCTTCACTGGGCAGGCGAATCGGTTTGCCTGTTTTTTCGGTCATCCAATTACAAAACGCTTTGGCTTCTAAGTAATTTACTTCAGCAGGCCAATTCCAGGGCATGGCTTGTTCGTCCAATAACGTACGCAGCATGTATTGATCATCTTTCTTAACCCAAAAACGGGGGTGTTCGGGTTGTTGGTATTCAACCCATTGCCAGCCTTCATCTGTCCAAAATGCTTTATTTTGGTAGCCGCCGTCTTTGATAAAGCTTAAAAACTCACCGTTGGATACAAGAAATTTACTGGCAGAAAAAGACTCTACCGTGGCCGTTTTTTCACCGTATTCATTATCCCATCCGTAGGTGTTGTGATTCTTGTTTTTGCCCAATGTTACTTGCCCACGTTCGACTTCAAGCAATTGGTTGTTAGGCGCATCGCCAATATGCGGACAAACATTCCACGTAGGGTGCTGCTGCAGATGCGCCAGTGGCATTTGGCGAATAATGGCAGAAGACGTTTCAATATGAATGCGTTGGTGCTCAATACCCATAAGGATTGGCCAAAATGGGCTTTCCCAGGTGATGGGCAGTTCTAGCGGCATGGAGGTGATGAGCGAGTCGATGAGTTTCAGCACGGTTTGCCTGTATTCACGCACATCATCAATGCTCGGCCAATCGTAATTGGACTCGTTTAGATCATCCCACGACATTTCATCCACGCCGACGGCGAAAATGGATTCAAAACGAGGGTTAATACGCTGGTTTATCAGCGAGGCGAGCGTGAGCTTATTGATAAAAAAGGTAGTGGTGTGTCCGTAATAAAAAACCAGTGGGTGACGCAGCGGTTCAGCCCTTAAATAGAACGCATCGTCGTTGTTTAATACTTCGTACAACTGTTCTTCAAGCAAGAACGTATTGTGTAAATAGGTACGTATTTCTTCCCTTTTTTTCTCAACTGAGCCCGAATCTAGCAGCACCGTACGGGTGTTTTTGGGTGTGGTCGCTCTTTCTTCTAAAACAGATGACATTTGGAATCCGGTATTTAAGTTAGCCTAGTCTATATCTGACCTTATAAAAGTTAAAGTTATTGTAATAACTTTTTTACACTCAAAGGGCATGAGTCTCATTGAGACGGAAAAAGCATTCGTTTAATTCAGCGTTAGTATTCGGTGATACTTGTTAATTTTGATAGATGAGTTGAGGTAGCCAAGTCGATAAAATGGGCCATTTAGCTAATATGGCCAATAGGAAAAGCTGTATCAGAATGAACGGTAAAACGCCTTTATAGATTTGCGTTGTTTTAATGGACGCGGGCGCTACGCCTCGCAGATAAAACAAGGCGAATCCGAAGGGTGGAGTAAGGAAGGACGTTTGCAAGTTGAGTGCAATCATAATGCCGAGCCAAACCGGGTCAATGCCCATGGCTAACAAGATGGGTGCCACAATGGGTACAACCACAAAGGTTATTTCAATAAAGTCTAATACGAAGCCTAATAGGAACATCACTAGCATCACCACCACCATGGCGCCAAATACCCCGCCGGGTAGGTCGGATAATAGTTCTTCTATTAATTCGTCGCCGCCAAAACCGCGAAATACCAGCGAGAATAATGATGCGCCAATCAATATAAAAAACACCATGCCGGTAACTTGGGTGGTGCTTTGGGCAACGTCTCTTAGCTGTTGGATACTGAATTGTTTTTTAAGGTAAGCGAGAAAGCTAGCACCTACTGCACCAACAGATGCGGCTTCTGTTGGCGTGGCTACGCCGCCAATAATGGAGCCTAAAACGGCGATAATGAGTATTAGTGGTGGAAAAAGCCCAGCGGCTAACGCGGCAAAACTTGGTTTGTCGGATGATGAAACCGGTAGGGCGGGGCAAGCGCTAGGTTTAAATAGCGCAACACCGGCTAGGTAAATTATATACAGCGCGACAAGAAGAATGCCGGGGATTAATGCGCCAGCGAATAAGTCACCCACTGAAATGGTTTCAGGTGCAAAAATACCCATATCCAGCTGGGCTTGTTGGTAGGCCGACGAAATAACGTCACCAAGCAATACCAATACAATAGAAGGCGGGATGATTTGCCCCAAGGTGCCGGATGCGCAAATAGTGCCGCAAGCAAGGGCAGGGTCGTAATTTCGTTTTAACATCGTAGGCAAAGACAGCAAGCCCATGGTGACGACGGTTGCGCCGACAATCCCTGTGCTGGCAGCCATTAGCATGCCGACTAAAATAACCGAAAACCCAAGCCCACCTGGGCGTGAGCCAAACAATTGGGACATGTTTTCCAGTAGGTCTTCCGCAACTTTTGACTTCTCTAACATCACCCCCATAAACACAAATAACGGGACGGCGATGAGGGTTTTATTTTCGATAATACCAAATAGGCGATTCGGTACAGCTTCTAAAAACGCCGAATCAAATGTGCCAAGAGACTCTCCAATAAAGGCGAAGGCTAAAGCAGTTCCGGCTAAGCTAATGGCAACGGGGTAGCCTATTAGCAGGACAATAAACACCGCGCCGAACATCCATAGCGCGATACTACCGTCCATTATTTTTCTCGCTGATGATGTTGATAGCCTTGATGGACTCAGAAACACCTTGCAATAACAGCAGTATCGCCATGATGGGTATCAGTGATTTAAGTAAGAAAACGCCGTCAATGCCACCGGCTTCTCGCGAGCCTTCAAAGTAAGACCAAGACGTTGCTACATATTCCCAACTGATATAAATAATGAAGCTGCATACAGGCAGGAGAAGAAAAATAGCGCCTATTAAATTAACCCAAGCCTGGCCTTTTTTACCCCAACGTTGGTACAAAATATCCACTCGAACATGGCCGTTAATTTTCAGCGTGTGTGCAATCGCCAACATAAAGACCATGCCATGCAGGTAGGTGATAGATTCTTGTGCAGCAATAGAGCCCATGTTGAAGCCGTATCGAAGCAGGACAATGCAAAACATGATAATGACCATTAGCGCGGTGAACCAAGAGACTATCGAAAATAGTGCTTCGCTCAAGCGGTCAATTAATGATGAGAGGGTTTTAAGCATAAGGAGCTAAGTGCAGGAGCTTGCTAGACGAGCTGTTAATAACAGCTGAAATTAGCAGTGAATGTTGCAATTTTCTGGTTGCTGCCTTCTCGTCAGTAAAATTTTTTTCATCGCATCCGGGTTTTTTAGGTGTGTCATCTCGCCTTCTTTAGGGAAATGAACGTCACGTAAGCGAGATAGCCAAAATCTAAAAGCGGCGGCGCGAATAACAACGGGCCAACATTCAATTTCTCTTTTTGTAAGGGGTCGAACTGCTTGATAAGCTTGCATGAAGGCATCGAACCGACCCTTGTCTAAAACGCCGCTTTCGCTCACGCACCAATCGTTCGCCGCCACGGCTATGTCGTAGAGAAAATAGTCGTTGCATGCGTAATAAAAATCGATGATGCCTGATAGCTGATTGCCGCAGAAAAGCGCATTGTCTCTAAATAAATCGGCGTGGATAACGCTCTTGGGTAAATCTAACGTGCTGTAATTTTCCTGAAATATTAATTCATCGCGCATAAGATCTGCTGACGAATTATCGACTAATGGGATAAGTAATTCCGCTGCTTGTTGTCTCCAAGTCGCACCGCGGCTATTTTCTCGATAAATATCAAGGCTTAAGCTTGATTGGTGCAGTTGCGCCATTGAGCGACCGATGACTGCGCATTGAGTTGGGTTCGGGTGTTCAATGTCTTCACCTGCCAGTTTTTCAACAAAAGCCGCAGGTTTACCATTTAGCGTGGATAAATACGCACCTCGGGTATTTTTAATAGGCTGAGCGCTGGGCACTCCATTGCTGGAAACAAAAGCCATTAACGTCAAGAAGTAAGGTAGTTCTTCTGCTTTCAGTTCCTCGAAAAGCGTTAGAACGAATTCGCCTTGAGTGGTTGTGACAAAATAATTGGTATTTTCAATGCCCGAACTAATGCCCTGAAAATCGACGAATCCGCCGATAGCATAAGTGCTTAAATGACTTACCAGTTGGTCACGTTCAACGACCGTATAAACAGACATAATGTAAGGTGCGTTTTAGGGAGCTACCAGTTGAATATCATCCACTGTGGAATATTCATTCCTTCTTCAAGCCCAGAGCGGCGTGTTTCTAAGTCGCCGTCGCCATCAGTATCTATCATGTAGTAAGCAGGTGCACCCTTAGGTGAAATTTTTATCATATAAACTTGGCCGTTAACGCTGTATTCGGTCACTTCTTGTTTCTTTTGGCGGGTAATGACGATGTCAGGAGACATGGTTTCACCACTGACAATTTGTGAAGGTAATTCAGGTGGTTCAGGAACAACAGCCGGTTGTATATCGGCGGCATAAGACGCGTTCGCAAAAAATAAAATAAGAATAATCGGTAAAATGCGACGCATAAGTTTTCCTTTGGGTTAAATGATGAATTAATTATGCCCTTTCTGTTGAAATTTGTACAACTTGTTAGAGCTCTAATAAGACTTCTTCTTCCTCAGCGGATGGTGCAAATCCGCGTTGTTCGTAAAAATCAAAAATAGCGGTTAATACCTCATCAGGTGTTTCGCATATTTGGAAGAGGTCGAGGTCTTTTTCGTTAATAGTTCCTGCGGCTAAAAGCGTGTCTGAGAACCAAGAAATCAGGCCGCTCCAGAAGGCTTTGTTGATTAATATAATCGGTATTCGTCGTGATTTCCCCGTTTGAATGAGGGTGAGAATTTCAGCTAATTCGTCCAGCGTGCCAAACCCACCGGGTAATACAACGTAGGCCGTCGCGTATTTCACAAACATGACTTTGCGTGCAAAAAAGTGACGAAAATTTAGGCTGATGTCTTGATAAGGGTTGGTGTGTTGCTCATGAGGTAGGCTGATATTCAAGCCTATGCTGGACGAAGACCCCTCAAAAGCGCCTTTATTTGCCGCTTCCATAATGCCGGGGCCGCCACCGCTAATGACAGAAAAGCCGGCATTAGATAAAGCAAGACAAATGGCTTCGGCGCGTTGGTAGTCGGGGTGATCTTCTTTAAGCCGAGCAGATCCGTATACGCTAACGGCTGGCCGAATGTGCGATAGCTGTTCAAAGCCATCAACAAACTCAGCGATTATTTGAAATATTTTCCATGCTTCGCGTTTTTGATTATTCATAAGCGGCCTCTTTTGCATAACATGATGACTTGTTCTGACAGTATAATCGGCAACGTAAACAATAATGGATACTTTTTATGACTGACCAAACGTTGGTGTTAGTTGACGGCTCTTCTTACCTGTTTCGTGCTTATCACGCGCTGCCATTGCTAACCAATTCAAAAGGCGAATACACCAATGCTATTTTGGGTGTAACGAATATGTTGAAGAAGTTAGTCGATACCTATCCGGACGCTTATTTGGGGGTGATATTTGATGCGCCCGGAAAGACGTTTAGAAATGATATGTACCCAGAATACAAAGCAAACCGGTCGGCAATGCCTGAAGAACTTCGAGAACAAATAAAGCCGCTTCATGAATTAATAAAAGCAATGGGTTTGCCGATTGTTATGGAATCAGGCGTTGAAGCGGATGATGTGATTGGTACGCTCGCGCAACAAGCTGAAGCGGCAGGGCTTAAGGTGATTATTTCTACCGGCGACAAGGATATTGCGCAATTGGTTACGGATAAAATATCGTTGATTAACACGATGAATAATCAGTGGTTGGATCGCGATGGTGTGAAAGAAAAATTCGGCGTGCCGCCAGAACGAATTATTGATTATTTGGCGTTAATGGGTGACACCTCAGACAATATTCCTGGTGTTCCAAAGGTAGGTCCAAAAACGGCTGCAAAATGGCTAAATGAATTCGGTTCACTCGATGAAATTATCGCCAGAGCTGATGAAATAAAGGGCAAAGTGGGTGAAAGTCTGCGCGATCACCTTGATGCGATTCCTTTATCAAAAGAGCTAGTAACCATTAGATGTGATGTGCCGTTGGACAAAGCCCCAACTGATTTAGTAAGACTTGAAGCTGATGCAGATGCACTGCGTAGCATGGTGAGCCATTTTGAATTTAATACGTGGCTGAAGCAATTGGGTGCAGGAGCTGCTGTAACGACCGTGAAGTCAGCGCCGCAAGAGACGGATGATGAGCCGTTACCACCGACGGTTGAATTAAAAGTAGATACTGTTTTGGACGAAGCCAGCTTTAATAAATGGCTAGAAAAACTATCGAACGCAGCGTTATTTGCTTTTGATACAGAAACAACCGATTTAGATTACACCAAGGCATTAGTCGTAGGCGTTTCTTTTGCCGTTGAAGCGGGACATGCGGCGTACGTGCCTGTCGCGCATACTTACCCGGGTGCGCCAGAGCAATTATCAAGGCAATGGGTGTTGGATCAATTAAAGCCCCTGTTGGAATCTGNAAACGTGCTTAAAGTCGGTCAAAATCTTAAATATGACGCGAATGTGCTGGCAAATCACGGCATCTGTTTAGCGGGAATTGAACACGACACGATGCTTCAATCGTATGTATTAAACAGTACGGCAACGCGACACAATATGGATGCGCTTGCTGAAAAATATTTAGGGCAAAAAACCATTCATTACGCAGATGTCGCAGGCAAAGGCGCAAAGCRAATTTGTTTTGATCAAGTGGCGGTTGAAATAGCCGCGCCTTATGCGGCTGAAGATGCTGATATTACCTTGCGATTGCACCAACAGCTTTTTTCAAAGTTAGAAAAAATAGACAGCCTGCAAAAGGTTTACCGCGACATAGAAATGCCCTTAGTTCCTGTGCTGGCAAGAATGGAGCAAACAGGCGTGTTGGTTGACGAGCAAATGCTGCTTCAGCAAAGCAGTGAGTTGACAGTAAAAATCCAACGGCTAGAAACTCAAGCGCACAGTGAGGCAGGTCAACCCTTTAATTTAAGTTCGCCAAAGCAAATACAAGAAATTTTGTACGATAAGCAGGGCTTGCCTGTTTTAAAGAAAACACCGAAAGGTCAGCCATCAACGGCAGAAACCGTGTTGCAAGAGCTCGCGTTAGACTTCCCACTACCGCGATTGATTCTAGAACACCGAAGTTTAAGTAAGTTACGTTCAACATACACCGATAAATTACCGAAGCAGATTAACCCAGTCACTGGCCGAGTGCATACGTCATACCATCAAGCCGTTGCCGCAACCGGTCGATTATCGTCATCCGATCCAAATTTGCAAAACATTCCCGTGCGAAGTGAAGAAGGGCGGCGTATTCGCCAAGCCTTTATTGCGGAACCCGGTTATACCGTGTTGGCGGCTGATTATTCGCAAATCGAATTAAGAATCATGGCGCATTTATCGCAAGATGCAGGCCTGCTACAGGCATTTAAAGACGGCTTAGATGTACATAAAGCAACGGCATCAGAAGTATTCGGCGTACCGCTTGATCAAGTAGAAACGCATCAACGGCGTTCAGCTAAAGCCATTAATTTTGGCTTAATTTATGGCATGTCCGCCTTTGGTTTGGCTAAACAATTAGATATAGACCGTGGTGCGGCGCAAGGCTACATTAACCTGTATTTTGAGCGATACCCGGGCGTTAAGCAGTATATGGACGAAACGCGAGAACTAGCCCGCGAGCAAGGTTATATCGAAACACTATTTGGCAGACGCTTGTATTTGCCGGATATCAACGCAAAAAATGGCATGCGCAGACAATACGCAGAACGCACCGCCATAAACGCCCCCATGCAAGGCACAGCGGCAGATATTATAAAGCTCGCGATGTTATCGGTAGATGATTGGCTGCAAACAGAAAAACCCGCCGTGCGCATGGTTATGCAGGTGCATGATGAATTGGTGTTTGAAGTGGAAAGCAGTTACTTAGAACAAGCCAGCAGCATTATCCAGCAAAAAATGAGTGGGGCGGCAGAGCTAGACGTACCGCTTATTGTTGATGTGGGTATGGGTAAGAATTGGGATGAGGCGCATTAAAAGGCTGCCTTTCCCTTCCAATAACGTTTTATTTTTGCTTATACTAGACATGGAATGGAGTCTCGCATTTGACCTTTATTTAACGTAATACTTAATATAAGGTTATTTCATC